>NZ_JBZEGG010000027.1:0-91620 GCF_058313095.1 Pseudogemmobacter sp. TB195 | reverse complement strand
CCGGGAATCGGCAGGATAGTGCAACAAAGCCGGCGGGCCTGGATCAGCCGCTCCTGCGCCATCGAAGGGCTGCGGGATTCGGAGAAGGCGGGGTTTCAACTTGGGACACGTCCGCACTTACAGCGCTGTAAATAATCCACTATTTTCCATGAAATGGAGCGGGCGGCGGGAATCGAACCCGCGTCTCCTGCTTGGAAGGCAGGGGTCTTACCATTACACAACGCCCGCATCTGCTGCCTCACCCTTAAGGGCCGCCGACAGTTTTCTTCAGATAGCGGGCTTCGCGCGCTTGTGCAAGCGAGGCAAGGTGGTTTCTGCACAACCCGGGCCCTCAACCCCGGTTTTTTGCCGGTTTTCATTTGACGCAGCCGCCCTTCGGGTGCAGGAAGCGCGCCATGCTCATCCTCAAGATATTCCGCCGCCCCGAATGGGATGCTTTCCGTGCCGCCGGCGAAACCGCCGGAGCGCCGGTTGATCTCGCCGATGGCTATATCCATTTCTCGACGCCCTCGCAGGCGGCGGAAACAGCGGCGAAGCATTTCAGCGAGGAAAGCGACCTTGTGCTGGTGGCCTGCAATGCCGACCGCCTTGCCCCCGATCTGAAATGGGAGGAATCGCGGGGCGGAGCGCTCTTCCCGCATCTCTATCGCAATTTGCGGCTGGCTGATGTGGTCTGGGACAAATCGCTGCCGCTGGGCGCGACCGGCCATATCTTCCCCGAAGGCCTGATCTGAGGAAAACACCATGAGCCTGATCGAACGCGCCGGCCTTTGCCTTTTGCACCGGCTCGATCCCGAACGCGCCCATGGGCTGTCGCTTTCCGCGCTGCGCGCCGGGCTGGCCCCTTTGCCCGGGCTGGTGACCTCGGCGCGGCTCCCGACCGATCTGGCGGGGCTTATGCTGCCCAATCCGATTGGCCTCGCGGCGGGCTATGACAAGAACGCGGTGGCGATCCAGGCGCTGTCGCGCGCCGGGTTTGGCTTTGTCGAGGTCGGCGCCGCGACACCGCGCCCGCAGATCGGCAATCCGCAGCCGCGCCTCTTTCGCCTGACCGAAGACCGTGCCGCGATCAACCGCTTCGGGTTCAACAATGAGGGGATGGGCGCGATCGCCGCCCGGCTGCAGGCGCGCCGCCCCGGGCCGGTGCCGGTGGGCCTGAACCTTGGCGCCAATAAGGATTCCGCCGATCGCGCGCAGGATTTCGCGAAAGTCCTGGCGACCTGCGGGCCTTTCGTCGATTTCGCCACCGTCAATGTTTCGTCGCCCAACACCGAAAAGCTGCGCGACCTGCAGGGGCCGGCGGCGCTGCGCGCGCTGCTTGCGGGGGTGATGGAGACCCGCGCCGCCCTGCCCCGCCCGATCCCGGTCTTCCTGAAAATCGCCCCCGATCTGACCACCGAAGACCTGGCCGAGATTGCCGAAGTGGCGGTAAACTCGGGTCTTTCAGGGATCATTGCAACCAATACCACGCTGTCGCGCGAGGGGCTGGCCAGCGGCCATAAGACCGAGACCGGCGGGCTGTCGGGCGCGCCTTTGTTTGAACGCTCCACCCGGGTTCTCGCGCAGCTGTCGCAGCTGACAGAGGGCCGGATCCCGCTGGTCGGGGTCGGCGGGGTCGGCTCGGCCGAACAGGCCTGGGAGAAAATCCGCGCCGGTGCCACGGCGGTGCAGGTCTATACGGCGATGGTCTATGAAGGGATCTCGCTGATCGGCCGGATCGCGACCGGGCTTGATGCGATCCTCGCGCGCGAGGGCTTTGCCTCGGTCAAGGATGCGGTCGGCAGCGGTCGGGGAAGCTGGCTCTAGGCCTTCAGCGCCCCCGCCCTCAGCGTCCGGTCAGGCTGTAGGCCAGCAGCCCGACACATTCCTTTGCCGCGACATTCAGCTGCCGCAGGTTATAGGCGAAATCCCAGCCGACACCCCAGCGGAAGGGCCGCACCCGGAAATCCACCGGCCAGGGCAGGATTTCCGTCCAGCCGGCGGCGCGGAAAGTGCGGACCGAACGCTCCATATGAAAGGCCGAGGTCACGAGGATCCAGGTCTCGCCAGGTTGCGGCTGCATCATCTCGTAGCTGAGACGCGCATTTTCCGCCGTATTGCGCGAGGCCGATTCGATCACCAGCTGCGCGGGCGGAATGCCCTGTTCCAGGAAAAAGACGCTCGCGGTGGTCCGCTCCGGCGGCACCCGGATCGCCTCGGTATTGCTGATCGAGCCGCTCCCGCCCGTGAAGAGCAGCCTTGCCTCGGGGTAAAGCTTCGCAAGTCGCACCCCTTCGGTGAACCGTTCAGCGGCTTCGTTAAAACGCACCTGCGGCCCCTGGACGGTCCAGATCCCGTCCTCGGCACCGCCGAGAACGATGATTCCTGTGACCGTTTCCGGCAGTTCCGGAATCGGGTAGCGCTCCTCCAGCGGCCGCATCGCCATATCGCCGACCGGCAGAATCGCGACGCTCAGCGCAAAACCCAGTGTCAGGCCCAGAGACCAGCCCGCCAGACGGCGCCTGCCGAGGAGAAGGCCGAGTGCGGCCAGAACCAGCCCGATGAAAAGCCAGCTCTCGGGGCCGATAAGACCCCAGATAAGTTTCGAAGCGATGAAGAAAAGCGTGTCCATGGGTGTCTTCTGCCCCGGTCGGGGCACGCGGGCAAGCCTCAGCCGGGCGGAGAGAACCCGTGACGGGCATGAAATCGCTCCAGCTCCTCCGGCCCGGGGCGCGCCCCGCCGGAAAAGATCGCGACATAATCGGGGATGCGCCGCATCCTTTCGGCAAGGCTTTCGCTGACCTGCATCGAGATATATCCGATCTGCGTCAGATAGATGGCGCGGGCGCGCACATCTGCCTCATGGGGCACATGGCCCCAGCGGATCAGCATGGCGCAAAGCGCATCGAGGCGTTGCTGATCGGCCTCGCGGATGCGCCCGGCGATATCGGGATCCTGCAACCCCCAGCCCCGCACCGCGAATTCCAGCCGGTCATCAAACACCGCCCGGTCAAGAAAAAGCGAGATCACATTCAGATGCGCTTCGGCCTCCGACGCCGCATAAGCATCACAGGCCGCCAGCAGCGGGACGGTTGTGCGCGCCTCCCAGCGCTTTGCCAGCCCGGTCAGCAGCGCTTGTCGATCCTTGAAATGCCAGTAGAAACTGGTCCGGGCGAGGCCCAGCTGCGCGGCGAGCGGCAGGATTCTGACCTGATCAATGCCGCCCTCTATCAGCGCCGCATAGGCCGCTTCGAGCCAGATTTCCGGCGAGCCGCGCCAGCCGGTTTCGGGAATATCGCCTGTCTCCATGGCCAGATCCTAGCCGGTGCGGTCCCCTGGCGCAACGCAATGTTCACTCATGACCTTAAACTTGACACATGTGAACATTTCTTTCATCCTTGCCACCAAACAGGTCCAGCAGGTTTGCCCGATATGTCGAATGATCCCCTCCTCCAGCCCTTTCAGCTGAAACATCTGACTCTGAGAAACCGGATCATGATCACCAGCCATGAACCGGCCTATCCCGAGGACGGGATGCCGAAAGGCCGTTACCGCGCCTATCATGTCGAACGCGCCAAAGCGGGGGTTGCGCTGACGATGACGGCAGGTTCGGCCAGTGTCGCGCGCGACAGCCCGCCGGTGTTCAACAATATCCTCGCCTGGAAGGATGAGGTGGTCGGCTGGATGAAGCAGATGGTCGATGAATGTCACGACCATGGCGCGGCGGTGATGATCCAGCTGACGCATCTCGGCCGCCGCACCCGCTGGGACAAGGGCGACTGGCTGCCGGTTCTCGCCCCCTCGCATGAGCGCGAGGCGGCGCATCGCGCCTTCCCCAAGCGCATGGAAGACTGGGACATCGCCCGCGTGATCCGCGATTTCACTGATGCGGCCGAGCGGATGAAGGCGGCGGGCGTCGACGGGATCGAGCTGGAAGCTTACGGCCATCTGCTGGAACAATTCTGGTCGCCCCTGACAAACGATCTCGACGCGCCTTATGGCGGCGGTCTCGACAACCGGCTGCGATTCACCTTTGACGTGCTGCGCGCCATTCGTGACCGCTGCGGGCCGGATTTTATCGTCGGGCTGCGCTATACCGGCGATCAGGATCTGAAGGGCGGCATGGGTCCGGATGAGGGGCTGGAGGTCTCGCGGCGTCTGCGCGACAGCAGGCTGGTCGATTTCCTGAATGTGGTAAAGGGCCATATCGACACCGATCCGGGCCTTACCGATCTGATCCCGGTCCAGGGCATGCCCTCGGCCCCGCATCTTGATTTCGCGGGCGAGATCCGGGCCGCGACCGGGTTTCCGACCTTCCACGCCGCCCGCATCCCCGATATCCCGACCGCCCGTCATGCAATTGCCTCTGGCAAGCTGGATATGGTCGGCATGACCCGCGCGCATCTCGCCGACCCGCATCTGGTCCGCAAACTGCGCGAGGGGCGCGAGGACGATATCCGCCCCTGTGTCGGCGCGAATTACTGCCTTGATCGCATCTATCAGGGCGGCATGGCGTTCTGCCTGCATAATGCCGCCTCGGGCCGCGAAGAAACGATGCCGCATGACATCCCCCCCGCCCCGGTGGCAAAGCGGGTGACGATCATCGGTGCCGGCCCCGGCGGGATGGAGGCCGCGCGGGTGGCCGCTGCCCGGGGTCATGCCGTCACCGTGCTTGAGGCCGCCGACCGGGCCGGTGGTCAGGTCCGCCTGACGGCCCAGGATGCGCGGCGGCGCGAGATGATCTCGATCATCGACTGGCGCATGGCGCAATGCGCAGCGAAGGGGGTGACGTTTCGCTTCAACACGTTTGCCGATCCCGAAACAGTGCTGGAGACCCGGCCCGATGAAGTGATCATCGCCACCGGCGGCCTGCCCCATACCGAAGTGCTGGAGGCCGGGAATGACCTGGTGGTCTCGGCCTGGGATATTCTTGCGGGCGATGTGAAGCCGGGGGCGAGCGCGCTGATCTTTGACGATGCGGGCGATCATGCGGCGCTGCAGGCCGCCGATCTGATCTCGGCCAGCGGGGCAAGCGTCGAGATCGTGACGCCGGACCGCAGCTTCTCGCCCGAGGTGATGGCGATGAATCTTGTGCCTTATATGCGCAATCTGCAAAAGCGTGACACGACCTTTACCGTGACCTGGCGCCTGATGTCGGTCACGCGCGAAGGCAACCGGCTGCGCGCCGTTTTAGGCAGTGATTACGGCGACTTCCGGCGCGAACGCCTGGTGGATCAGGTGGTGGTGAACCATGGCACGAGGCCGCTTGACGATCTCTATTTCGCGCTGAAACCGCTGTCCTCGAATCTGGGCGAGGTTGATTATGAGGCGCTCTCGACCGGAGGGTTTCAGACATTGCGGCCAAACCCGGAAGGCGCCTTCCGCCTGTTCCGGATCGGGGATGCGGTGGCCGCGCGCAACACCCATGCGGCGATCTACGACGCGCTCAGACTGGTAAAGGATCTGTAACCGCTGCCATGACGTCAGCGGTCAGACAGACCGGGAATCGCGTCAGCGGCGTATAATCGGGCGCGTCCGCCGGCCGGATGATGTGCGACATGTTCTTGCCCTTTGCCTGTTCTTCTGAGGTTCCGATCTCGGGAGGCCCGCATAAGGTGCCCGGATCGCGCGCGCCTTTCATTGCGCCGCAGTCCTCGACCATCGCAAACCATCTGCCAAAGGCGGTGGGGGCTGCCTGGTCGATCGGGGCGGCGAAACGGCACCGTCCGGGATATGCGATCCTCTCTGATAACGGGCTGATCTTTTACAGTTTCGGCGATGCCTCAGAAAACTATTCCACAACGCAGGGGCCTTTAACGCCACCGCCCGCACAGCGTATCAGTCGCTGCCTCTGCCGCTGCTTTTTTGTTGCGACGATGACGGGATCGGGATTTCCAACCCTACAGCTAAGAGCCGGATCACGGCGAATTTCGCCCGGTGACCTGGGCTTAAATATTTCGCCTGCGACGGACTGGAGATCTTTGACAGATTCGCCACCAGCCAGGCCGCCGCCGCTTCCGTCCGGAGCCGTCGAAAACCGCCTTCCTGCATATCTCGGTGCTGCGCCTTTTTGGCCATGCCGGGGCGGATATACCGACGACCTGACTGCCGAAAGCCGAAGGCGAGGCTGCGACTTTGCCTTTTTTCCCGACGGGACAGGTCAGCAACCCGATAGTTCTCAGGATCGCGGGCCTGGGCGGTGCAGGGCTGCGCTCATATGCTGGTGGTTGATGAAACCCGCCGCCCTGGCGGGCTGGCCGAGGCATTGATGACGCGTCTCGCGGAGGCGGGCTTCTCGCGAATTGCACGGCTTACGGCGGAAGACAGCTTCAACCCGTCCGGACCGGCCTGTTCCGACCCCGCCGTCGCGCGACAGTATCATCGCCGCCGCCTGGCGATTGCTGCCGCGCTAGAACGCGCGGAAGGTCATGATTGTCAGCGTGCGCTGTATGCCGGGAATGTCAAAAAGCTTTGACGACAGGTAATGCCCGGTATCTTCCCCCTCGGGGATATAGACCTTGGCGATAATGTCGAAATCGCCGCTGGTCGAATAGAGCTCGCTGACGACTTCCCGGTCCCAGATCGCATCTGCGACCTCGTAAGTGCGGCCCGGAGTGCAGCGTATCTGAACGAAAACCAGTGACATGGGAGCGTCCTCTCTTCTTTCACCGCAGCCTAGCGCCGCCCTGATCAAAGGGAAATCCCCCCGCGACCGCGAAACGATTTCTTGCAAGAAATCGTGCCGGAGTTTTTCAAAAACTCCGGGCGGCCCGCTTCATGCGCCCGCGTCGGCCCTGTCATCTTCGGATTTCAGCTCCAGCTTTGGCGCCGCCCGCAGGTCCGAGATTCCCAGAATTTGTTTTGGCCGCGCGAGCCGGTTTCTGACCACCCAATGCAGCCGCGTTTCGGCCCGCGTGATCGCAACATAGGCCAGGCGTTTCCACAGGGGCACACCCGCCTCGGTCCGGTTCGCCCAGGCTGCCGCCGCGAGATCGGGCGCAAACACCTGTACTTCGGGCCATTGCGACCCCTGCGCCTTATGGATCGTCACCGCCGCCCCATGCAAGAACGCGGCTCCCATCGTATGGGCATGGGGAATAAAGGGTTCCTCCTCCTCCGGCCGTTCGATCTTGATGATCGAGGCGACCGAGAGCTGCGGATCTTCCGCCCCCAGCACATGCAGTTTCGCAAATCCCGAGCGGTTGCCCGGCCCCAGATAAATCACCTGCGCGCCTTTGATCAGGCCACGCGCCTCCAGATCCACCCGTTTCTTGCGGTGTTTCAATGGCAGCTCGAGCCCGTCGCAGATCAGCGGCTCGCCGGGCATCAGATCATCGGCGGGGGCGTTGTGACCGAGGCGAAAGGCGGTGATCAGTTTGACCCGCGTGGCATTGCGCCAGACCAGAACCGGCGAGCGCGCCATCAGATCGGCATCCACCCGTTCAGACCACATGACCCGGTCATCCTGGCCCGCCTTTTCGCGCACCAGCCGCTCAAAATCGTCAAAGCCGATGCTGTCATCTGCCAGCGCATGCGCGAGATCGAGGATCGGATTATCCTGGGTCTGACGGTGGATGCGGTGCAGGTTCAGCCGCTGTTTCGGCTCCAGCCCTTCGAACACCATCTTGCCCGACTGCCCGACCGGCGCCAGCTGCGCCGGATCGCCGAACAGCACGAGACGCGGGAAAATCTCCTGCAAATCGTTGAACTGGCGTTCATCCAGCATCGAGGCCTCGTCAACAAAGCCCATATCCAGCGGATCTTCCCGCCGCTTCCAGCCCTGGATGAAATCAGACCCTTTCAGCCCTGCCGCCGCCAGTGCGCCCGGGATCGACGCGACCTGCTGATAAAACGCATGGGCGCGGTCCAGCGCCTCCTCGGTAAGCCCCTCTACCTTCGGCCGTTCGGCCTGGCCCGCGAGCCATTCGGCGATCCGCTCATATTGCGGATCATAGAGCGGCGTATACAAAATACGGTGGATGGTGGTTGCCGGCACGCCGCGCTGACGCAAAACCGAGGCCGCCTTGTTGGTTGGCGCAAGAATCGCGAGGCTGCGGCGCTCTTTGCGGCGCTTGCCTTCCCAGTCGCCCGAGACGATCTCGACCCCGGCGCCTTTCAGCGCCTTGTAGAGTTCGGCCAGCAAAAGCGTCTTGCCAGACCCGGCTTTGCCGATCACCGCCATGACAGAGGCAAGCCCCTCGCCCGGCGGCAGCAATATGCCATTGTCGAGATCAACCCCCTGGGATTTCAACCCGGAGGAAATACGGTCCCAGGCCTCGGCCTGATCGTCGGAAAAAGTGGGGGCGAGTGCCTGCATGGCGGGCAGACTATCCTTTGCCGCCCATAAGCGCCAGCGGCGCCAGACCCTTCACAGGCGTCGGCCCAGACCAGGACCGCAATGCGCTGCAGACACATGCGGTGTAACAGCCGTTATGGCAAAGATCAGTGTGGCAGCCCTTTGGGGTTCGGGCGCTTGCCGTCCTTTGCCGCCGGTCTGCCGATCTCCAGCTCGGCGGCGCGCAAAGCCTCTTCAACCTTCTGCGCCAGCGCGGGAAGGTCATTTGTCAGCGCATAAGCGCGCAAGTCCTTCAGGACATCGAAAACCCAGTCGTGCCCCATACTGTCACCTGAAACAGGGAAACCCGTAACATTCTTACCATTCCTCCCAAGCGTGAGAGTATCCGCCACTTCCTGAACAAACTGTTGCCATAATCGCGAATCTCGCAACCATAAATGAAAAGGGCCGCATCCTTACCGGAAACGGCCCTTTTCGGTCTGATCAGATCAGAGTTGAGCCTGATCAGCGATTGCGGCTGGCTTCCAGCGTATCCTCAAAGGTCCTGAGCCCGGTGCGCGGTGCCTGGACCAGCACGGCCATATTGCCGGGCTTGTGCTGGTTCTTCCACATCAGCGTATGGGCGCGCGGGATCTCGGCCCAGGGAAAAACCTCGGACATGCAGGGATCAAGGCGGCGCTCGCACATCAGCTTATTGGCGGCGGAGGCCTGTTTCAGATGGGCGAAATGGCTGCCCTGCAGGCGCTTTTGATGCATCCACATGTAACGTACGTCAAAGGTGCAGTTGAAGCCGGAGGTGCCGGCGCAGATCACCACCATACCGCCTTTTTTGCAGACCAGCGACGAGACCGGGAAGGTCTGCTCGCCCGGATGTTCGAACACGATATCCGGGCTGACGCCCTTGCCGAAAATGTCCCAGATTGCCTTGCCGAACTTGCGCGCCTCTTTCAGCCAGACATTATATTCGTCCGAGTTCACCGTCGGCAGCTGCCCCCAGCATTTGAACTCATTGCGGTTGATCACGCCTTTCGCGCCCAGCGACATGACGAAATCGCGCTTGCTTTCATCCGAGATCACGCCAATCGCATTGGCGCCTGCGGTATTTGCCAGCTGGATCGCGTAAGATCCGAGACCGCCGCTCGCCCCCCAGACCAGCACATTCTGCCCCGGTTTCAGGTCATGCGGCGCGTGGCCGAAGAGCATCCGGTAGGCGGTCGCCAGCGTCAGCGTATAGCAGGCGGCTTCCTCCCAGGTCAGGTGCTTCGGGCGCTCCATCAGCTGTTGCGCCTGCACCTTGGTGAATTGCGAGAACGAGCCGTCATGGGTCTCATAGCCCCAGATCCGCTGGGTCGGCGAGAACATCGGGTCGCCGCCGTTGCATTCTTCGTCGTCGCCATCATCCTGGTTGCAATGGATCACAACCTCATCGCCGACCTTCCAGCGTTTCACCTTGTCGCCCACCGCCCAGACGATACCCGAGGCATCCGAGCCCGCGATGTGATAGGGTTGCTTATGCACGTCAAACGGCGAGATCGGCACGCCGAGACCGGCCCAGACGCCGTTGTAATTGACGCCCGCCGCCATGACGAGCAGCAGCACCTCATTGCTGTCGAGCTTCCAGGTGTCGACCACCTCAAGCTGCATCGCGCTTTCGGGCGCGCCATGACGTTCGCGGCGGATCGCCCAGGCATACATCTGCGCCGGTACATGGCCGAGCGGCGGCATCTCGCCAATCTCGTAGAGATCTTTCTTGGGGGCATCATAGGTCATGATCGGTGCCTGCCTGTCCAGTGCCATGGGCGAACTCCTGATTTCGTGCCGCGCCGCAGAATCAGCGGGCCGTTGTCAGGAGGTTTAAAATTCATCACGCAATAATGCAATCACATTTGGATAGTTTAGGTAATTTTATGTCCGCCGCGTCGCAGCGCCACCTGGAAGCAAGCCAGGACAACACTTCTGCCTGTCGCGCGGCCATTCCGGCCCGGAAAAAGACGCGCCCGCGGTCCGGGACGGTGCAGAGAATGCGGCGGAAAGAAAAAGGCGCCCTGCGCAGATCGCGCGGGCGCCAGGTGCGGAACGAGGGACAGTGCAAACAAGGTACGGGGGTTCCAGATCCCGCGCCTCATGACTGTGACTTAGAAT
Organism: Pseudogemmobacter sp. TB195; assembly: GCF_058313095.1. Lineage (NCBI taxonomy): Bacteria > Pseudomonadati > Pseudomonadota > Alphaproteobacteria > Rhodobacterales > Paracoccaceae > Pseudogemmobacter > Pseudogemmobacter sp. TB195. The sequence continues at coordinate 81,203 of NZ_JBZEGG010000027.1, read as the reverse complement.
CATTACTGCTGCATTAAAGGGGCGTTCGCATCTTTGTGATCAAACCGCCCCGCCGCAGTTGCCCCTCCCTTAACGGATCGTGGCCGCGTAAAGCGCCACCGCCGCCGCATTCGAGACATTGAGACTGCCGAAACCGCCCGCCGCCGGAATACGCGCGATCAGATCGCAGGTCTCGCGGGTTTTCTCGCGCAGTCCGGGCCCCTCGGCGCCCATCACCAGCCCGACCGGCCGCGTTCCGGCCTGGCTCAGCGCATCCGACAGCGTCAGATCCGCCTCGCCGGCAAGGCCGATCAGCAAAAAGCCCATATTGCGCAGCTCATTCATCGCATCGGCAAGATTGGTGACTCTGAGATAGGGCTGCCGCTCCAGCGAACCAGAGGCGGTTTTTGCCAGCGCCCCGGTCTCCGGCGCGGAATGATGGCGCGGCGCGATCACGGCACGCGCCCCGAAAACCTCGGCCGAACGCAACACCGCACCGGCATTATGCGGATCGGTGACCCGGTCCAGCAGCACCACGAGCGGCGCGCCTTCACCCGAGACCGCGACCTCCTCAAGGCTGCCCCAGTTGAGCGGCTTCACCTCCATCGCAGCGCCCTGATGCACAGAACCCGGATCAATCGGCACGTCGAAGGCCCGCGTATCAACCAGCTCCGGCTCAAGCCCCGAAGCGAGGATCGCATCCTCAAGCTTGTCGAATGCGTTCTTGGTCACCACGAGACGCAGTTTCTCGCGCTTTGGGTTCAACAGCGCGTCGCGCACGGCATGCAGCCCGAAGAGCCAGACGGTCTCTTTCGCCTCTGCCCGCTTCGCGCGTTCCTTATCGACCACCCAGGCTGGTTTTTTCATCGCATTATCCCCGTCTGGCTCCAGATCACGCATCACAGATTTCCGGGGACAAAAGGCCGAATCCAGCGAAAAGCGCAAGGCAAAAGCGGATCATGTGCCAGGTCCTGAGCCGATCACACGAAAGATCGTCACAAAAGCGGTGATAGGGCATTGACGGGGCAGAACGGAGAATCTAGTAAGCCCGCACTGTGGGCGACGTGCTGCAAGGTGCGGCAGCGGACTGTAACTCCGCCGAGGAGACTCATGCCTGGTTCGATTCCAGGGTCGCCCACCATCAATCATAACAATGCGTTATGGGATTGATCCTGTAAGACAGGCCTATGGGCCCGCCGGGATCAGCATAGATGTTTTTCAAACTCTTCCCGCCTGGCTCCCTCGTATAGTCAGCCTGTCGCGCCGTTTGCAGTTCAGGTTCACGCGCGGCCTGGAATGCCTGCCGCCCGGGACTCGCTTTTTTTCAGGGCGGGCCTGTCCCAGGTTGGCCGTTCTGACCGTGTCGCCCGTCCGGGAAATGGTCCGAGACTGCAGCGACCCCACGCAGACGCGGGCGATCTGGCCTTTGCGGCGCCCTGGGGCCATGCAGCCCGTCACTTTTGACCCTGGATGGTAACGCGCCGAGCGCGGCCTCGCCCGCGAGGCGGAACACGGCATCAGCCACATCCTGCGCCAGTACCAAACGGGCAGACCGGGCAAAATCGGCCCTGCTCCGCGCCTGGGTCGGATAAAAAAATGAGAGGAAATAGTGCGCTGCGCCGGAAAGCATCACAAAGGACCGTGCGCAGGACAAGGCGGACAGGTCATCCGCCCGGGCCCTCGCGGCCCATCGGTGACGCATACACGACCAGAAGACGGGCCTGAGACAACCGGCAGATGTCGGAAAGGCGCGCCGGGGCGGCAAAGCCCCCCGGCGCGGCCCGAGAGCGTTGTCAGAGAATTTTCTGGCCGGTTTTGGCCCAGTCTTTTGCGAACTGCTCCAGCCCCTTATCGGTCAGGACATGGTTCGCCATCGCCTTGATCACCGAAGGCGGCGCGGTGATCACGTCAGCCCCGATCAGCGCGCAGTCTTTCGCGTGGTTCACGGTGCGAACCGAGGCCGCGAGGATCTGGGTCTCAAACCCGTAATTGTCATAGATGGTGCGGATATCCTGGATCAGATCCAGCCCATCGAGGTTGATATCATCCAGACGGCCAACGAAGGGCGAGATGAAGGTCGCACCGGCTTTCGCCGCCAGCAGCGCCTGGTTGGCCGAGAAGCACAGCGTCACATTGACCATCCTGCCTTCGCCCGTCAGCACTTTACAGGCTTTCAGACCGTCCCAGGTCAGCGGCACTTTGACGGTGATGTTCGAGGCAATCTCGGCCAGTTTGCGGCCTTCGGCGATCATGTCATCGGCCTTCTCGGCGACGACCTCGGCCGAAACCGGGCCGGCGACGATCGAGCAGATCTCTTTGGTGACTTCCAAGATGTCACGTCCGGATTTCAGGATGATCGAAGGGTTGGTGGTCACACCATCCACCATCCCAAAATCGTTCAGCTCACGGATCGCATCCACATCAGCGGTATCGACAAAGAATTTCATGGCGTCATGCTCCCATTGGGCGGCCAGGTGGGTGGAGAAAGGGGGTCGGGAGAGGTATTACCGCAAAGTGGCCTGGGACGAAAGAGGGTCCGGCCCCGGAAATGTGAGCGCTAACGGAAATGATGGCAGAACGGGTTTTCGAGGCGGGCGATACGGTGACGGTGCTGACCACCGAGCCGCTCGGGCCGTTTCTGGATTACCGCGCGCCGGAGGGCGGCTGCGGCACCGGCGATTTCGTCGAGGTGCCGCTGGGCCCGCGCCGGGTGCTGGGTGTGGTCTGGGGCCCGGGGCTTGGCGATTTCGACCGCGCGAAGCTGCGCGATATCCGGCAGGTGCTCGACGTGCCGCCAATGCGGGCCGAGCTGCGCCAGTTCCTGACGCGCGCTGCCGATTACACCATGACCTGGCTGCCCTCGATGTTGCGCCTGGCCACACGGGCGCCGGGGCTGACGGATCCGCCCTCGATGCGCAAAGTGTTGCGGCTGAGCGGGCCGGTGCCGAACCAGCTGACCGATGCGCGCCACCGCGTGATCGAGGCTTTGCGCCAGTTCGGCGGTGCCTCGGTCCTGCCCGGCGAGCTGGCCGAAGCCGCCTCGGTCTCGGCCTCGGTGGTCAAGGGGCTGGTGAAGCTCGGGGTGATTTCCGAGGAAGAGGCACCACGCGACCTGCCCTATCCCAGGCTGGATGCGCTTCGGCCCGGGCGGCTTTCGGGCGATCAGATCGCGGCGGGCGAGGTGCTGCGCGACATGGTCGGCAAGGGCGATTTCCGGCCGGTCCTGCTAAAAGGCGTCACCGGGTCCGGCAAAACCGAAGTCTATCTCGAAGCCGTGGCCGAGGCATTGCGCCAGGGCCGCCAGGCGCTGGTTCTTCTGCCGGAGATTGCCCTGACCGCCGATTTTCTGGCGCGCGTCGAGGCCCGTTTCGGCGCCCGCCCCGGCGAATGGCATTCCGGCGTGACGCAGACCGAGCGCCGCCGCCTGTGGAAAATGGCCGGCACCGGCGATGTCGGGCTGGTGGTGGGCGCGCGCTCGGCCCTGTTCCTGCCCTTCCAGGATCTGGCGCTGATCGTGGTCGATGAAGAACATGACAGTTCTTACAAACAGGAAGAGGGCGCGCTTTATAATGCCCGCGACATGGCGGTGCTCAGGGCCTCGATCACCCATTGCCCGGTGGTACTGGCCTCGGCGACACCCTCGCTCGAAAGCTGGGTCAATGCCGATCAGGGCCGCTACCTGCGGCTGGATCTGACCTCGCGCTTCGGGGCGGCAGAGATGCCCGCGATGCGCGCCATCGACATGCGAAGCGAAAAACTGCCTGCGGATCGCTGGATGTCAGAGGCTCTGGCGAAGGGCGTCGAAGCGCGGGTCAAGGCGGGCGAGCAGTCGCTTTTATTTATCAACCGGCGGGGATTCGCGCCGGTGACGCTGTGCCGCGCCTGTGGCCAGCAGGTCGGCTGCGACCATTGTGACGCGAGAATGGTCGAGCACCGTTTCCTCAAACGCCTCGTCTGCCATCAATGCGGCGCGACGAAACCGGTGCCGGAAAGCTGCCCCTCCTGCGGGGTCGAAGGCCGGATGGCGGCAATCGGCCCGGGTGTCGAGCGGCTGGCCGAAGAGGTCATCGCGCGCTTCCCCGAGGCACGGGTGGCGGTCTTATCCTCGGACCTTTTCGGCTCGGCCCGGGCGCTGAAGGCTCAGATCGAAGAGATCGCGGCGGGCGGCGCCGATATCATCATCGGCACCCAGATCGTGGCAAAGGGGCACAATTTCCCGCATCTGACGCTTGTTGGGGTGATCGACGCCGATCTCGGGCTGCAAGGCTCCGATCTGCGCGCGGCCGAACGCACCTTCCAGCTGATGCGCCAGGTTGCCGGGCGTGCGGGGCGCGCCGAGAAACCGGGCGAGGCCTGGTTGCAGACCCACCAGCCCGAACATCCGGTGATCCGCGCCATTCTGGGCGGTGACGAAGAAGCCTTCTGGCGGGCCGAGGCCGATGAGCGCCGCCAGGCAAGCGCCCCCCCCTTCGGTCGCTTTGCCGGCATCATCCTCTCCGGCCCCGATCTGCAACCGCTGTTTGATTTCGGCGCCGATCTTGCCCGTGCCGACGGGCCAATCCGCCAGGCAGGGGGCGAAGTGCTCGGCCCGGCCCCGGCCCCCATCGCCCGCGTCCGTGGTCGCCACCGCGTCCGCCTGCTGATCCGCGCCCCGAAAAGCGCGGCACTGCAAAACGCGATTGCGGCCTGGCTCAGACAGACCCGGCAGCCGAAGGGCATTCGCCTCGCCATAGACATCGACCCGCAGAGCTTCTTGTAACCTTGCGAAGGGGCGCTGCCCCCACTGCTTCGAGGGGGTGTGCCGGAGGCAGATATGCCACGCGCGCGGCGGTTTGCGCCGGGGCGAAAGGAAATACTTCCTCAGGCTTTCCCTTTTTTGCTATATCTGCCCCCGAACAACGAAAAAAACACCGAGCAGCTTTCAATGATCGAACCTGACTTGCGCGACCGCATTCTTGCGGAGCCGGAAAACCTGCTGGATGACCGCGACCTCATGAATGCCCTGGTGGCGGCGAATGAGCGGGCGATGGGCTCCAATGTCATTGACCTGCGCGGCATCGCCATGCAGCGGCTGGAGACAAGGCTGGAGCGGCTGGAAGACACCCATCGCTCGGTGATTTCCGCAGCTTACGAAAACCTGGCCGGCACCAATCAGATCCACCGCGCCATTTTGCAGATGCTCGATCCGCCGGATTTCGCCGGGTTTCTGGCTGGCCTCTCGGGGGAGGTCGCGGCAACGTTGCGCGTCGACCGGGTGCGGCTGGTGCTGGAAAGTGCGGGCGGCGGCGATCAGACCGGGGATCCCGCCCTGTCGCGGTTGGGCAATGTGCTGATGATCGCCGATCCCGGCTTCAGCGCCGGCTATCTCGCTGCCGGCCGCAAGACCGCCTCGCGCAGCGTCACCCTGCGCCCCGTGGCGGCTCAGGTCCAGGCCGCGTGCGACCGCATCTATGGCGGCCATGGCTTTATCCGCTCCGAGGCGCTTTTGCAGCTCGATTTCGGTCCGGGGCGGCTGCCGGGGATGCTGGCGCTTGGCGCGGAAGACCCGCATCAGTTCCGCCCGACCCAGGGCACCGATCTCCTGGCCTTCTTTGCGGGGGTTTTTGAGCGCTCCATGCGCCGGTTCCTGTCATGAACGATCTTGACGCGCTGACGCCACAGATGCGGGCGGCGCTGAGCGACTGGCTGGCCGGGCTCTCGGCACTGGGCAATGCATCCGGTCACACGATCATCGCCTATCGCCATGATGTGGTGAACTGGATGGGCTTTCTTGCCGCGCATCATGGCGAGCCGGCCGGGCCGGCAACCATCGCTGGCATGAGCCAGTCCGACCTGAGGGCCTGGATGGCCCATGAGCGCGGACGCGGGCTGTCGGCGCGCTCGCTGGCGCGGGCGTTGTCTTCGGTGCGCAGCTTCGCGCGCTGGCTGACCGAACGCCAGGAGGGGCTGGGCGAGGCAACCGTGATCCTCTCGGCGCGGAGCCCGAAATTCCGCCGTCGCCTGCCAAGACCGCTCAGCGAGACCCAGGCGCTCGGGATGATCGAAACCGTCTCGTTACAGGCGCGGACGGACTGGCAGCAGGCGCGCGATATGGCGGTGGTGACGCTGCTTTACGGCTGTGGCCTGAGGATTTCCGAGGCGCTGTCGCTGACCGGTGCCGATCAGCCGCTGCCCGATATGCTGAGGATCACCGGCAAGGGCGGCAAGACGCGGCTGGTGCCTGTGCTGCCGGCAGCGCGGGCAACGGTGGCCGACTATGTCCGGCTCTGTCCCTTTCAGATCACCGGGGCAGACCCGCTTTTCCGGGGCGCCCGCGGTGGTGCGCTGAACCCGAGGCTGATCCAGAAAGCGATGGAACAGACGCGGCTGCAGCTTGGCCTGCCCGCAACCGCCACCCCCCATGCGATGCGCCACAGCTTCGCGACCCACCTGCTGTCGTCGGGTGGAGACCTGCGTTCGATCCAGGAATTGCTGGGTCATGCCTCGCTTTCGACCACCGAAGCCTATACGGCGGTTGACGCCGCGCGGCTGATGGATGTCTATGCAGCCGCGCATCCCCGTGCGCATTCTTCGCCGCAACGGGGGGTTTCCTGACCCGCCGGAGATTGCACTTTCGGCGCTTTTGCTTCATGAGTTTGTGATGTCAGACCGCTACAAAGCCCTTTCCGTTCATCTGCTGACCGCCTCTGGCGCGGTGCTGTCAATGCTGGCGATGCTGGCTGCGGTTGAGGCAAAATGGAGCCTGATGTTCCTCTGGCTCGTCGTCGCGCTGATTGTCGACGGGATCGACGGGCCGCTGGCGCGCAAATTCGATGTGCAGAAAAACTGGCCGACCTATGATGGCGTGCTGATGGATCTGATCGTCGATTATCTGACCTATGTGTTCATTCCGGCCTATGCCCTGTTCAAATCAGGGCTGCTGACCGGCTGGACGGGCTGGATCGCGATCATCGTGATCGTCTTCGGCTCGGTGGTCTACTTCGCCGATACAAGGATGAAAACCCGCGACAAAAGCTTCGCGGGCTTTCCGGCCTGCTGGAACATGGTTGTGCTGGTGCTCTTTGCGGTCGCCCCCTCGCAAGGGGTGATCCTGGCTCTCGTGATCGCGCTGACGGTGACCATGTTCACCAATCTGAAATTCATCCACCCGACCCGGACCAAACGCTGGCGCAATGTCTCGCTGCCGGTCTCGGTCGCCTGGATCGTCTTTGCCGCCTGGGCCGCCTGGATGGATTTCGCTGAAGGCAGCCTCGCCCATTGGGGGCTGATCGTGACCTCGCTCTATCTCGCCCTTGCGGGTATCCTGCAGCAGATCATTCCGGAAGGGATCCGGCGCGTCAGATAAGCCGGGTTCTGCCGGGCAGGCCGTGGAAGCCTCCGGCGGGGATATTTAAAGACAGAAAATGACCTCACCGAACTGCTTCATTTTCTGTCTTCAAATATCCCGGGGGTGAGGCCCCGCAGGGGCTGAGGGGGCTGGCCCCCTCTCTGTTACACCCTTGTCAGGATCACCCCGGCAACAATAACAAGCGCCGCCGCAGCCTTTTCCCGGCTCATCCTCTCGCCAAAGACCAGCCAGCCGATCAGCACCGCGAACAGGATCGAGGTTTCGCGCAGCGCCGCCACCAGCGCGATGGGGGCAATGGTCATGGCCCAGACCGCAATCGCATAGGCGCCAAAGCTCGCGGCGGCGCCGATCGTGCCCATCTTCCAGGCCTGAAAGCCCATCGGCACCACTTTGCGACCGCGCATGGCCAGCATCCCCAGCGAGAAGATCAGCCCATCCGCCACGAAAACCCAGGCGATATAGGACACGGCATTACCCGAGATCCGCGCACCCTGGCCGTCGATCAGCGTATAGCAGGCGGTCGCCAGGGCCGAGCCAAGTGCAAAGGGCACCAGCTTGCGGTTCTCGTCGCTCGAAAACACGCCCCGCGCCATCATCAGGATCCCGGCCGCCAGCACGGCAATGGCGAGATACTGGCGCGAACTCATCACATCGGTCAGCAGGAATATCCCCGCCACCGTCACCAGCATAGGCGCCGCCCCGCGCGCAATCGGGTAGACGCGGCTCAGATCACCGCGCTCATAGGCATAGCTGAGAAAGTACTTATAGGCGAAATGCGTGATCCCAGCCGCGATCACCCAGGGGATTGCCGCCGGATTGATCGGCCCCATGAAATAGGCGACGCCAAGGCCGATCGGCACTTCCATCACCGACAGAACCACCATTGCACCTATCTTGGAAGTGCCAAGCTTGATCAGCGCATTCCACAGCGCATGGAGGAAGGCCGCTGCCATGACAGCGAGAAAGACGCCAAAGGTCACGATGAAAAACCGTTACAGTTCCGTTACGCCGATCTCTGGCACGCGGCGGCGGCGGCGGCAAGCGCGCTCATATCAGAAGCCCTGCCGCCCCCTCGAACCGCAAGAGCGCCACTTTGGTCTCGACACCGCCGGGGGCAGAAAAGCCTCCCAGCGTCTTTGCACCCAGCACCCGGTGGCAGGGAATGATGATCGGGATCGGATTGGCACCGCAGGCCTGGCCCACAGCCTGGGCGGGCGCGCCTGTCAGCTTCGCGATCTCGCCATAGCTGCGGGTCTCGCCCTGAGGGATCGCCGCCATCGCGCGGCGGACCTTTTCATGCAGCCCCCTGCCCCAGTCGAGCGGCAGGTCAAACTGCACCAGCCGGCGCTCGAACCAGGCCGCGAGCTGTGCGAGCCCCTCTCGTTGCAGCGGGCTGTCCCCGGCCTCGCCCTCCCCCCAGACCAATGCGGTGATCTGCTGGCCATCATCGCGCAATGAGACGGGACCAAAGGGGGTGAGGCAGAAATTCGTCATTCGAAATTCACCAGGGTGACGGGATTGCCCTTGCCATCATAGCTGGCATCCACCTCATAGCGCACCAGCCGGAAGGCGGCATCCTGCAGCCGCCAGACCCCGCTATCCGAGGCATCCCCGATCCCGCGCCAGAAGCTATGGGCCGAAATCTGCAGCGTTTCAGGATCGAACCCGGCATTGATCGCCAGCAGATCCGCACTCCAGCCATTGATTTCCAAAAGGCTCACCACGCTATCCACCTCACCGGGCGCCGCGGCCTTCTCGTCATATTCGATCTTCAGCGTTGGCCGGGTCAGGCCCACCGGAATCGCTCCGCCCTGATCGGAGGAGATCATGAAGACCTGCGAGGTATTATAGGCGTAGATTTCGCATTGAAACTCCCAGACCACCATCGGGATCGGATCGCCCCAGCTGCCGGGGCTTTCGACCTCGAACCGCTTCGGGGGCTTGAGCAGCCGGCCATCTTCGGAAAACGCCCCGGTGCATTCTTCGGCAAAGGTCGCTGAAAAAGCCGCAATGGCGATGGCATCCTCAGGCAGCGCCGCCTGGGAGAAGACCGGGCTGGCCGTCGCCAGCAGCAGCGGAAACAGGATCTTTCGCATCAGAGGGTCTCCTTCACATGCGAGACTGGCATGTCGGCCCCCCGCTGCCAAGCGCCGCGCCCTGCCCGATCCGGAGGACGGCGTGGATCAGCAGCGAGGTGCCAGCACGCTGCGCTCGGGCGCGATCTTTTCTTCGGTGCCCGGGGCCCGCGCCATGGCGAGGGGCCGGAACGCCTCGCGCAGGACCGCCGCCATGCCTTCGATCGCCGCCGAGCCGCCTCGCGGATTGCGCCGCAGCAGCACCCGCGCCGAATCAATCGCCGGAAAGCCCTCTTCCACCGTCAGTTCGCGGCATCCGACGGGGATCGTCGACCGCGACAGCGGCGAGATCGCCATGCCATTCGTCACCGCATTGCGCATGCCGCTGGCCACATCGCAATACCAGGCCCGCCGCCAGCGCAGCCCCTGGTGGTTCAGCGCCGCTTCGGCAAATTCGCGACACCAGGAGCTTTCGATATAGACCGAGACCGGCAACGGGCTTCTGAGATGCTGCATATGGGTCATCGAGGTCACCCAGACCGTCGGGTCGATGGCCAGAAGCTCGCCTTCCTGGAAATAACTGGTGTCATGGATCACCGCGATGTCCAGCCGGTCTTCCTCCAGCGCTTCCAGCTGTTTTTCGGAATGGTCGCACAGGACCGAGACCTGCAGCCCCTCATGGCGTTCGTCAAAGGCGGCAAGCGCGCGCGGCAGGATGGTGCCGGAATATTCATCCGGAAAACCCACCCGGACCGGCCCGGTCAGTGGTTTTTCCCGCAATGCCAGCGTCGCCTCATCCAAGAGTGCGACCACGCGCTGCGCATAGGGCAAGAGCTGCTCGCCGCGCGCCGTCAGGCTGACGCCGCGCGCAAGCCGCTGGAACAAAGGCTGGCCAAGATTTTCCTCCAGCCGCCGGATCAACAGGCTGACCGCCGATTGCGTCCGGCCCAGCCGTGAAGCCGCGAGCGTCACCGAGCCGGCCTCGGCCACGGCGAGAAAGCCACGCATCAGATCGCTTTCAAGATGGGGATGCGACATCGCCAGACCTATAAATGAAACTCATGAAACCCATTAAATCTATTCGTTTGTGAAATGTCAAAACCGGAGCGATATAGATGAGGTAATTCCAAGGAGGCTGAAATGTTCACCCGTCTGAAATCGCAGATGCAGATGCGCCGCTCTACCGCGTTCCTGCTTAATCGCGCGGATGACCGGTTGCTGGACGATATCGGCCTGACCCGTGGCGATCTGATGGCCATGCATGAGGGTCTGGAACCCGATACCGGCACCGCCAATGCGCAGGTTCTGTTGCCGCTCTGGCTTGGCGCGAAGCGCGCCGCCTGAGCTTTGACCACCAGTTTTCTGATCGTCTCCTGTCGGTGACGAAACCTGGACGCCAGCGATCGCCGCTGGCGTCTTTTTTACATTCCCCCTGGTTCTGCGGGCAAAGGTTGCGGGTCAGAGATAGCCGGCTTCTGCCGCCTTTTCGCGCAGCTCTTCCCGGCTGAGGTCGATCATTGTCTCGCCCGCACGGGTCACGGTGGCCCGATTTCGGTCAATCCGGAACAGATCCTCTCCGACCTGAAATTCGATCTCTGGCGACATGGCGAGAAAGCCGCGCTTTGCAGTCAGCGTGAAAAGCGAATCGCGCAGCCCCTCGGCCTGGTCGCGGTAAAACAGCGCAATCAGCTGCGGCAGATGCATGCGGATGGCCTGGGCACCGGCCTTCCTTGCATCCGGCAACGGCACTTTGAACAGCCGCGACGGTCCGGTGGCCATCTTAAAGGTGACATCATCGCCGAAAATCTCGCCCTTCACCTTTTGCGTGCTGCGTCTTTGCTGCGGCCTCGAAGGCACTTCCTGATATTCGGCGCTGAAGCTTTCGCGCGTGCGGATCGGCTGGCGGTCGGTGACGGACACCACGCGCATCCGGGGCGACTGTTGCCCGGCAATCAGGGCGAGCCCGACCAGCAGCACATCGCCAAAGAACAGCCGCGAAAGATCGAGGGACTGACGCCCGGCAATATCGCTGACCTGCATATTCATGGGCCTTGCCCCTCTGGCTGTGGAACTGATCCGTTCACAGACACCCTGAACCGGGCCGAAATCGGAACAAACTAAGGTAATCCCGCGACCAAAGGCGTCAGAGGCCATGGAAAATCCGCTCTGTGGTCCTCTTCGCGCCGCTTTCGCCACAGAAATCACCTCTGTTCCATCAGGGAGTTTTCATGTTCCACCTTTCCCATCCCATGCGTGTTCTCCTGCTGCCGCTGGTGCTGGCCGCCTGTGTCAGCCCCGAACCGCAACGCGGCAATTCCTATTTCGATCGCCCGATCGGAAGCTCTGCCGCCCCACCGCCCGGTATCGCTTTCACCGCCAACGGCCCGGCAATCGGGGCTTTGGCGACCGGCGGCCGACAGGCGCTGCCGGTCTATCAGGTGACCAAATCCATTCCCCGCGACAATGTCCGAGGTCAGAGCCCGGATGAGCGCCGCTTCCTGGCGGTCGAGACCATGGCGCACCAGCCCGGCGCCACCTTGCAGGCCGCCGCCGGGCCGTTTGTTGCGAAACGGGTGATCCTCAACAACGACGCGGATTTCCTGATCGCCACCGGCCTTGGCAAGAACAAGCCCAAAGACGCCGTTGCGGTGGTCGAGGCGACGGGCGCCTGCGACATCAACACTTCTGGCCGCAATGTCCTGATGAAGAGAATCGGCTTCCGGGGTGACGGTTTCATCATTCCCTGCCAGCCTGCCCGCGATGAGGCCAAACGACAGGAGCGCATCTGGCACGGGGCGGGCGTCACCCTGCCGATGCCCGGCTGGACCGCTTACTGACCATTCGCGCCGCGCAGGGGGCGCCCGAAACAGATAAGGGCCGCATCCTGCGATGCGGCCCTTTTGGTTCTCGGGATGTCCGTCAGCCCAGGACGCTGTTACAGCGCGCGCAGGTCTCGGGGTGCTTGTGGCTGCCGACATCGGGCAGGATCTGCCAGCAGCGCTGGCATTTCGCGCCTTCCGCCGGGGCGAAGACCACTTTCACCGCCGGCGCATCGGCCAGGGTGAAAGCCCCGTCCGGCGCGGCGGCATCGGTCACACGGATGCCGCTGGTGATGCAGATATCGGCAAAGGCCACCGAATTCAGCGCGGCCAGCATCGCCGTATCCGCTACATGGACCACCGGCTTCGCCTCAAGGCTGGCGCCGATCACCTTGGCGGTACGCTCCACCTCCAGCGCGCCGGTCACGACGCGGCGGGCGGCGCGGATCCCGTCCCATTTCGCGGCGAGGGCATCGTTCTTCCAGCCCGCCGGTGTCTCGCAGAAATCCTCGAGATGAACCGAGCTCTCCTCGCCCGGATGGCGCGAGAGCCAGACATCTTCCATCGTGAAGGGCAGGATCGGCGCAAGCCAGGTCGTCAGGCGCTGGAACAAGAGATCCAGCACCGTGCGCGCGGCCCGGCGGCGGAGACTGTCGGGCGCATCGCAATAAAGCGCATCCTTGCGGATGTCGAAATAGAAGGCCGAGAGATCGACGGTCGCAAAGTTGAACAGCGTCTGGAACACGCCCGCAAAATTGAAGGCACGGTATTCGCGCCGCACTTCGGCATCGAGTTCCGCGAGGCGGTGCAGCACCCATTGCTCCAGCTCGGGCATTTCCGCCGCGTCGAGGCGCTCGGCCTCCTGGAAGCCGGACAATGCGCCCAGCATGAAACGCAAAGTATTCCTCAGCCGGCGATAGCTGTCGGCGGTGCCTTTGATGATCTTCGGCCCGATCCGCTGATCCAGCGTGTAATCGGTCTGCGCCACCCAGAGCCGCAGGATATCGGCGCCATATTCGGCGATGATCTCTTGCGGCGCGACCGTGTTGCCGATGGATTTGGACATTTTCATGCCCTTCTCATCCAGCGTGAAACCATGCGTCACCACATTGCGGTAGGGCGCGCGGCCGCGCGTGGCCGAAGCCTGCAACAAAGACGAATGGAACCAGCCGCGATGCTGGTCGGTGCCTTCCATATAGACATCGGCGATGCCGTCATCGGTGCCGTCGGCGCGGTCACGCAGCACGAAAGCATGGGTCGAACCGGAATCGAACCAGACATCGAGCACATCAAAGACCTGGTCATAATCCGCCGGATTAACCACGCCTTCGAGCACTTTTTCCTTGAAGCCTTCCACATACCAGACATCGGCGCCGTCTTTTTCAAAGGCGTCAGAGATGCGGCTGTTGACCGTTTCATTGCGCAACAGGAAATCCGGGTCGGTCGGTTTCGCGCCTTTCCTGGTGAAGCAGGTCAGCGGCACACCCCAGGCGCGCTGACGCGACAGCACCCAGTCCGGACGGTGCTCGATCATTGAATGCAGGCGGTTCTTGCCCGAAACCGGGGTGAATTCCACCAGATCCTCGATCGAGGTCAGGGCGCGTTTGCGGATCGTATCGCCGAACTCGCCAAAGCCGTCATCCAGCTTTTCGTCGATGGCGGCGAACCATTGCGGCGTGTTGCGGAAGATCACCGGCGCTTTCGAGCGCCAGCTATGGGGATAGCTGTGCTTGACCCTGCCCTTGGCCAGCAGCGCACCCGCATAGGCCATCTGCTTGATATTCGAGACATTTGCCGGGCCTTCCTTGCCATCGGCAAGGATGATGTGCTGGCCGCCGAACAGCGGCAGATCGGCGCGATACGAGCTGTCTTCGGTGACGTTATAGGTCATCGGCAGCCTGAACCTGACGCCCAGCTGATAGTCGTCATCGCCATGGCTCGGCGCGGTATGGACAAAGCCGGTGCCCGCATCATCGGTGACATGGTCGCCCGGCAGCATGGGCACGTCATAATCCCATTCGCCATTCGCGCCCTCAACCCCGTGATAGGGGTGGCGCAGGATCACGCCTTCGAATTCCGATGCTTTCACATCGCGCAGACGGGTCCAGGCCTCGATCTTTGCCGCAGCCTTAACGCCTTCGGCCAGCGCATCGGCCAGCACCAGGGTTTCTCCGACCACTGCCGTCGATTTCTCATCTGCGGCATCGACACGGTAAAGCCCGTAAGCGATCTCAGGCCCGTAAGCGACCGCGCGGTTTTGCGGGATCGTCCAGGGCGTGGTGGTCCAGATCACCACCGAGGCATTCAGCAGCCCGGTATTGATGCAGCCATCCAGCTCCGGGAAGCTTGCCGCGGATGCAGGGCGGAACCGCACCCAGACCGTGTGGCTCGTATGGTCGTGATATTCGATCTCGGCCTCGGCCAGCGCGGTCTTCTCGACCGGCGACCACATGACGGGCTTTGACCCCTGATAGAGCGAGCCGTTCATCAACAGCTTCATGAAATCCTGGGCGATCACCGCCTCGGCATGGTAAGCCATTGTGAGATATGGGTCTTCCCAATTCCCGTAGACACCCAGCCGCTTGAATTCCTCGCGCTGGATATCAACCCAGCCCTCGGCAAAGCGGCGGCATTCCTGGCGGAAATCGACGGTGCTCACATCGTCCTTGTTCAGCCCTTTGGCGCGGTATTGCTCTTCGATTTTCCATTCGATCGGCAGACCGTGGCAATCCCAGCCCGGCACATAGCGCGCGTCATGGCCCATCATCTGATGCGAACGCGTGATGAT
Source organism: Pseudogemmobacter sp. TB195 (assembly GCF_058313095.1). NCBI lineage: Bacteria > Pseudomonadati > Pseudomonadota > Alphaproteobacteria > Rhodobacterales > Paracoccaceae > Pseudogemmobacter > Pseudogemmobacter sp. TB195. The sequence continues at coordinate 66,194 of NZ_JBZEGG010000027.1, read as the reverse complement.
GTCTTTAATCGTCTTGTTCAGCGCGTGGCCGATATGAAGATGGCCGTTGGCATAGGGCGGGCCGTCATGCAGCACGAAAGACGGGCGGCCCGGCTTCGCACGCAGGCGGTTATAGACCTCAAGCCGCGCCCAGCGGGCCAGCCATTCGGGCTCGCGGTTCGGCAGGTCGCCGCGCATCGGGAAATCGGTCTCGGGAAGGAATACGGTGTCGCGGTAGTCGACACCCGTTTCAGCGGTGGTTTCGGCGCACATCGATGCGGTCCTCTGGAATGTTGGCATTGGGGCGCCCCCTTGCCTGCGCGTCACGCAGCAGGAATGGTCCGCGCGAAATCTCCCGGCGTGCTGGTGTTCAGCGCGCCGGGCCGCTAATTCGGACACCCGGGGTCCGGGCGAGGATCGCAAAAGAATACGACATGGGGTCGGCTTATAGTCGCGGGCCGGGGTCGGGTCCAGTGCCAGGGTGAGGAAGATGGCGGGGAAAAGCACGGCAAAAACGCTTGAGATCGCCGTGGTGGGTGCCGGCATGGGCGGGCTGGCGGCGGCAAGCCTGCTTGCGCGCGACGGCCACCGGGTCACGCTGGTCGAGCGGTTTGCGACGCCGCGCCCGCTGGGCTCGGGGCTGGTGGTGCAGCCGGTGGGCCTTGCCGTGCTGGACGAGCTGGGCCAGGGCGATGCGGCCCGGGCGCTCGGGGCGCCAATCCGGCGGATGCGGGGCTGGTCGGTCGCGCAGCTCTCAGGCGCCACCCGCAGCCGCAACGCGCTGGATGTGCATTACCCGGCGGCAGACCCCGCCTGTGCGATGCATCGCGCAAGCCTTTTTCATGTGCTCTGGCAGGCGATGCAGGCATCCCCGGTCACACTGATCAGCGGCGAGACGGTGCGAGAGGCACCGCTGCGCCAGGGCCTGCGGGTGCTGGTCTCGGACAATGGCGAGATCGGCGGTTTTGACCTGGTGATCGATGCCTCCGGCGCGGGTTCGGCGTTGTCGCCCTTAAAGGCGCGGGAGCTTGGCTATGGCGCGATCTGGACGCATGTCCCCTGGCCCGAAGGATCTGATCAGGGCCAGGATCAGCTGCGCCAGCGTTACTTTCGCGCAAGCCGCATGGCCGGTCTGATGCCCATCGGCCGCCTGCCCGGCGAGGCGGGCGCCCGCGCCGCCGTCTTCTGGTCGATGCCGCGCGCGGATCTGGCGGGCTGGGATGAAGCACGTTTCCAGGCCTGGAAGGCCGAGGCCAGCGCCTTCTGGCCCGAGATGCAGCCCTTCCTGACTGGCCTGGATCATGCAGGCCAGATGACGACAGCACTGTACAGCCATGGCACGCTGGACCGGCCTTATGCGCCGGGACTGGTCTATATCGGTGACAGTGCGCATCGCGCCAGCCCGCAGCTTGGCCAGGGCGCGAATATGGCGCTGCTTGATGCGCTGGCGCTACGCGAGGCGCTGCGCGGTGATATCGATGAGGCGCCCGCGGCCTATGCCAGAATGCGGCGCTGGCATGTGCGGATCTACCAGTTGTTCAGCCTGTTCCTGACCCCGGCCTATCAGCCGGACAGCCGGGTTCTGCCTCAGATCCGGGATCTGTTTCTGGCCCGGATCTCGCTGGTGCCACCGGTGCCGCAGATATTGACGCGGCTGGTGGCTGGGCATCTCGTACCGCCTCTGGCCTCGAAACGCTGGCCCTGACTTGCCTCCCCTTGACCGGGCCGGGCGCTTTCAGCAGGCTGGGCCGCGAAAGGGAGCATGTGATGAAATACCCGTCGATCAATGTGCTGGGCGGCCCGCTGGAGGTCTGCTCGACCCGCCCGCTCACCGGTTTCTTCCGCGATGGCTGCTGCAATTCCGGGCCGGGCGATCAGGGGCGGCACACGGTCTGCGCTGAGATGACGGCAGAGTTCCTCGCATTCTCGAAATATCTCGGCAATGACCTTTCGACACCCCGGCCAGAATTCGGCTTTCAGGGCCTGAAGCCGGGGGATCAATGGTGCCTTTGTGCCAGCCGCTTTGCCCAGGCGCATGACGAGGGCGCGGCGCCGAAGCTGCGCCTCAAGGCGACGCATCATGCGACACTCGACCTGGTTCCGCTGGAGGTTCTGAAGCTGTATGCGAGTGATGGGGAAGCCTAGTCGCTTTCACTTATCGAACATTTCAGCCCGAAAGCCTGCTCTATGACCCTCGCCCGCTTTCCTGTTTCCGACATTGAGCTGCGCGGCGTGGTTCATGACTTCTACCTGGAGGTCCGGGCGCATCCCGTGCTTGGACCGGTCTTCGCTGCGCATGTGAAAGACTGGCCGGAGCATGAGGAAAAGATCGTCGCCTTCTGGCGCAATGCGATCCTGATGGAGCGCGGCTATGACGGCAATCCGATGGCCGTCCATAAAGCAGCCGGCAATGTCCGCGCCGGCATGTTCATCCCCTGGCTGAAGCTTTTTGACGAGGTGCTGGCCCGGCGCCTGCCCCAGGAAACCGCCCGCGCCTGGTCGGCACTTGCGCATCGGATCGGGAGGGGGCTCAGCCTCGGGCTGCAGGACTATGGCGGTATCCCGAAACTGAAATAGAGCGCGTGGTCAGAGCGGTCGGTCGATCCCGTCATAGATCGCCTGCAACGCCCCGATGCGTTTGGCATAAGCGGCACGGATACAGGTGATATCGGCCTCACAGGCCATGCGCTGCCGCAACCAGGCCGCCTGATCATCGAGGATCTCGCCCCGATAGCCCATGGCAAAAAGCCCGGTCAGGAATTTCAGCAGCGTCGCCATTTCCACATCGGCGTCGTTCAGGTCACGATTGTCGCAAATCGCCCGCTCGTTCGGGCTGAGCCCTGCAAGCGTACAATCGAAACTGGCCGCCGCCGCCGGGAGCGGCAGCGACAGCAGAATGGCAAGCGACAGCGCGCGCCTCACCCCTTGATCTCGACACCGAGATGGCGGGCGACAGTGAAGATGTCCTTGTCGCCGCGCCCCGAGAGATTGACCACGATGATATGGTCCTTCGGCAGGCCAGGTGCGTATTTCGTCACATAGGCCAGGGCGTGGCTGGGCTCGAGCGCCGGGATGATGCCTTCGGTCTGGCACAGGAGCTGGAACGCCGCGAGCGCCTCGTCATCGGTGACCGAGACATATTCAGCGCGACCGACATCGTGGAGCCAGGAATGTTCCGGTCCGATACCGGGATAATCGAGGCCCGCTGAGATCGAGAACCCTTCAAGGATCTGGCCATCCTCATCCTGCAACAGATAGGTGCGGTTGCCGTGCAACACGCCGGGGCGGCCGCCGGTAAGGCTGGCGCAATGCTGCATCCGCTCATCCACGCCCTTGCCGCCGGCTTCGACGCCGATGATCTTCACCGATGGATCATCGAGGAAGGGGTGGAAGAGGCCCATGGCATTCGAGCCGCCGCCGATTGCGGCAATGACAGTGTCGGGCAGGCGGCCGGGACCTTCCTGTTCCGCGAGCTGTTCACGGGTTTCCTTGCCGATGATCGACTGGAAATCGCGGACCATGGCCGGATAGGGATGCGGGCCGGCGACGGTGCCGATGCAATAGAACGTGTCGCGCACATTGGTGACCCAGTCCCTGAGCGCGTCATTCATCGCGTCTTTCAGCGTGCCGCGACCCGAGGTGACCGGGACGACCTCGGCCCCCAGAAGCCGCATGCGGAAGACGTTCGGCGCCTGGCGTTCGACATCATGGGCGCCCATATAGACCACGCATTTCAGGCCGAAGCGCGCGCAGACGGTCGCGGTCGCCACGCCATGCTGACCGGCGCCGGTCTCGGCGATGATGCGCTTTTTGCCCATGCGCCGCGCCAGCAGGATCTGACCCAGCACGTTGTTGATCTTATGCGAGCCGGTATGGTTCAGCTCTTCGCGCTTGAGATAGATTTTCGCGCCGCCGAGATGTTCGGTCAGGCGCGGCGCGTAGTAAAGCGGGCTCGGGCGGCCGACATAGTATTTCCACAGATCGGCCATCTCGTCCCAGAAGCTCTGGTCGGTTCTCGCGCGTTCATATTCGGCTTCGAGATCGAGGATCAGCGGCATCAGGGTTTCCGAGACGAAACGCCCGCCATGGATGCCGAAGCGGCCGCGCTCGTCCGGGCCGGTCATGAAGCTGTTGATACCGTCATCGGCCATGGTGTTCCCCTCATGCTGTCTTTGCCGGTGTAGCGCCCTTGGCGCGCGGGGAAAAGGGGGGCCTGCCCCCTCGCCGCGTTGCGGCTCACCCCCGGGATATTTATAGACAGATGAAATTGGCTTCAGGAGCGTCTGGTGATCTTTACAGTGGCAATTGACGGGCCGGCGGCGGCGGGCAAGGGCACGATCAGCCGGGCAGTGGCGGAGCGGTTCGGCTTTGCGCATCTGGATACGGGGGCACTTTATCGGGCCGTGGGCGTCAAGGGCGGCGATCCGGTGGCGGCGGCGCGGGGGCTGACGGTGGCGGATCTGGCGCGGGGCGATCTGCGCACACTTGAGGCGGGGCAGGCGGCAAGCCGGGTTGCCGTGATCCCCGAAGTGCGGGCGGCGCTTTTGCAGTTCCAGCGCGATTTTGCCCGGCGCGCGGGCGGCGCGGTGCTGGACGGGCGCGATATTGGCACGGTGATCTGCCCCGGGGCCGAGGTGAAGCTGTTTGTCACGGCGCGCGCAGAGATCAGGGCAAGGCGCCGCTGGCTGGAACTGGGGGGCGAGGCTGCGGAGTCGGACTATGAGACCGTGCTGGGGGAGGTGCGGCTTCGCGATGAGCGCGATATGAATCGCGCCGATGCGCCTTTGCGCCCGGCAGCTGATGCGGTGGTGATCGACACTTCGGATCTGGGGATCGGGGCGGCGTCAGAGCGTGCCATCGCCGCCGTTATGGCGGTGCGGGAGCGGCGCTGAATGCCGGCGAAAGTGGTGCTGCATCTGCCGCAGCGGTTTCGGGATCGGCTTGACCGGCGGCGCGGGCCGCTGCTTTACGAAGAGATCCGGTCAGTGATCACCGGGTTCGGCGGTGAAGTCGTGCTGGCGCCGCAGCTGAAGCGGGCCGATTATAAGATGGTTTCGTCTGAAGATCTGCATATCGTTGAAAATGGCAGGATACAGCGGCCCGCGGTGCTGAACGCGGCGACCGCCTATCTTGACGGTTTCTTTCATGTCGATCCGCGCGGAATCCAGGCGGAAAGCAGCATCGGGATGCGCCTTTATAAGCCGAAAAGGATCGATCCTGGTGTCGCGGCGGAGTATTTTGCCCTGCTGCGCGCCCGTTTCGTCACGCCGCGCCTGTCGCGCTATCGCCAGGCGCGGGACCATGCGCAACTGCCCGAGGGCTGCATTGCGGTGTTTCTGCAGGGGCCAGCGCCGCAGCGCCTGATGCAGGCGGCCTGTGGTTATGACGAGATGCTGATCGGGGTCTGCGCCGGGGCGGGAGGGCGCCCGGTGGTGGCCAAGCCGCATCCGCTTGACCCGGAAAGCGGCCAGGCGACCATTTCGGCGGCGCGGGCAGCCGGCTATGAAGTGATCGCGACAGAGGCCAATATCCACGATATCCTCAATGCCTGTGCGCTGACGGTCTCGGTCAATTCAGCGGCCTCGATCGAGGGGCTTTTGCATGAAAAGCCGGGGGTTCTGTTCGGCTGGTCGGATTTTCACCATTTCTTCCCCACCGCGTCACAGCCCGGAGAATTCGCCGCCCTGGCAGAGCGCGCGCTGGCGGCGCCGCCCGATGCGGCAAAGGCGCTTTACTGGTATTTCGGCCAATGTCTTGATGCGAAATCCCCAGACTTCGCGCCCCGCTTGCTGGCAATTTTTGCCAAAGCGGGCTTTGACGCCGTCCGGCTGGGCCTGAACCCGCCGCCCGGGCAGTGAATCAGGGCGGCAAAGGGGGGCGGAGCTTGCCCTGACGGGACTTTGCCGCTATAGGACCGCATCCTGCGCCCGAGTCGCGCGCGGGGCCACCAAAGACCGGCGGAGCCAACCGCATGGCCAGAAAACCATCAAAAGGAAAACACCTCTTATGTGCGCTAAAAACGCTATGGACGAATTCGAAGCCCTGCTTGCGGAAAGCTTCGAAATTGACACCCCCGACGAGGGTACTGTCGTCAAAGGCAAGGTCATCGCTATCGAAGCGGGCCAGGCCATCATCGATGTCGGCTACAAAATGGAAGGCCGCGTCGATCTGAAAGAATTCGCTAATCCCGGCGAAGCTCCGTCGATCAATGTTGGCGACACCGTCGAGGTCTATCTGGACCGCGTCGAGAATGCCCGTGGCGAAGCTGTCATCTCGCGCGAGAAAGCTCGCCGCGAAGAGGCCTGGGATCGTCTTGAGAAAGCCTATGCTGACGAGATCCGCGTCGAAGGCGCGATCTTCGGCCGCGTCAAAGGCGGCTTCACCGTGGACCTGGGCGGCGCTGTTGCCTTCCTTCCGGGCAGCCAGGTTGACGTGCGCCCCGTGCGCGACGCCGGCCCGCTGATGGGCATGAAGCAGCCGTTCCAGATCCTGAAAATGGATCGTCGTCGTGGCAATATCGTGGTCTCGCGCCGTGCGATCCTCGAAGAGAGCCGCGCCGAACAGCGCGCAGAAGTCATCGGCAACCTGCACGAAGGTCAGGTTGTGGACGGCGTGGTCAAGAACATCACCGAATATGGTGCCTTCGTTGACCTCGGCGGCGTTGACGGCCTCCTGCACGTCACCGACATGGCATGGCGCCGTGTGAACCACCCGTCGGAGATCCTGTCGATCGGCGAGACCATCAAGGTCCAGGTCATCAAGATCAACAAAGAAACCCACCGTATCAGCCTGGGCATGAAGCAGCTCCAGAACGATCCGTGGGATGCGGTGGAAAAAGCCTATCCGATCTCGTCGGTCCACAAAGGCCGCGTCACCAACATCACCGATTACGGCGCCTTCGTGGAGCTGGAAGCCGGTGTGGAAGGTCTCGTCCACGTCTCGGAAATGTCCTGGACCAAGAAGAACGTGCATCCCGGCAAGATCGTTTCGACCTCGCAGGAAGTCGAAGTCATGGTTCTCGAGATCGACTCGGCCAAGCGTCGCGTTTCCCTCGGCCTCAAGCAGACCATGCGCAATCCGTGGGAAGTCTTTGCTGAGACCCACCCGGTTGGCTCGACCATCGAAGGCGAAGTCAAGAACATCACCGAATTCGGTCTGTTCGTTGGCCTCGACAACGACATCGACGGCATGGTTCACCTCTCCGACCTGTCCTGGGACAAGCGCGGCGAAGAGGCCATCCAGGAATACCGCAAGGGCGACATCGTCAAGGCAGCGGTCTCGGAAGTCGACATCGACAAAGAGCGGATTTCGCTCTCGATCAAGGCTCTGGGCGAGGACACCTTCTCGGAAGCTGTTGACGGCGTGAAGCGCGGTTCGATCATCACCGTGACCATCACCGCCATCGAAGAAGGCGGCGTCGAGGTCGATTACAACGGCATGAAGAACTTCATCCGCCGTTCGGATCTTGCACGTGACCGCGCCGATCAGCGCCCCGAGCGCTTCTCGGTCGGCGACAAGGTCGATGTGCGCGTGACCAATGTCGATTCGAAGACCCGCAAGCTGGGTCTGTCGATCAAGGCACGCGAGATCGCCGAAGAGCAGGAAGCTGTTCAGCAATACGGTTCCTCGGATTCGGGCGCTTCGCTCGGCGACATCCTCGGCGCCGCGCTGAAGGGCGACCGCTGAGCCAAAGGCTGAAACGCCGCCAGACCCAATTGGCGGCCTCACAGCCCTGGAGAGAAAATGACAGGAAAGGCCGGGGAAATCCTCCCCGGCCTTTTTCTTTTGCGCGTGTCCGATTCGCCGGTCAGCGCGGTCACAGACAGGATCCGGGTGCCGCTGCGGGCCGACGAAGGGCTCAATCGCACCATCAAGCGGCTTTTCAGCACCGGGTCACCGGGTCTCATAGCAGCCAGGTGCTTGTTTTCATTTGCCTCATCCGCTTTTTCTGCTTTTATGATCACAGACGCGCCAGGGCTGACTGCCACATCCTGGCCGAAACAATGTCGCGAAGGGGAGTGACCGGATGATCCGCTCGGAACTGATCCAGAAGATCGCAGACGAGAACCCGCATCTGACCCAACGCCATGTTGAGCGGATCGTGAACACGGTTTTCGAAGAGATCATCGAAGCGCTGTCGCGCGGCGACCGGGTCGAATTGCGCGGCTTCGGCGCCTTCTCGGTCAAAGAGCGCGACGCCCGCACCGGCCGCAACCCGCGCACCGGCGAGGCCGTCGAAGTCGAGGACAAGCGCGTCCCCTTCTTCAAGACCGGCAAATTGCTGCGCGACCGGCTGAACGGCCGCTGATCGGCGCAAGCCGGGTTGAACAGCGCTGCGTTAAGCCCGATATTCCGGCCAAGGGGCAGGCTTTGCCTGCCCGGTTCCTGACTGACGGATAGCGGATCATGCTGCGTTACCTGCGCTTTATCTTCATCGGTTTCACTGGCCTCGTGCTGCTGACGCTTGCCCTGGCCAATCGCGGACAGGTGCAGCTGCGGCTGCTGCCCGAAGGCATCGGCAATATGCTCGGCACCGCGGGCGGCTGGTCGATTCCGCTTTTTGTGGTGATCCTCGGATCGGTGGCCATCGGCATCCTGGTCGGCTTCATCTGGGAATGGATGCGCGAGATGCGGATACGCCAGGCGGCAAAGGTCCAGACCAAAACCGTGGCGCGGCTTGAGAAGGAACTCGCCGTCCTGAAGGACAGCAATTCCGTGCCGCCCCGGGACGAGGTTCTTGCGATTCTCGCCGGGGACGGGCGGAAGTGAGCTCTCCCATCCGGGTAAAGATCTGCGGCTTGCGCCATGCAGCCGAAGTCTCTGCCGCCGCCGCCGCTGGAGCCGCCTATGTGGGCTTTGTCTTCTTTCCCAGGTCCCCACGCCATGTCTCGCTGACAGAGGCCCGTGAGGCCGCGCTGAGCGCGCCTGAGGGCCTGTGCAAGGTGGCGCTTGTGGTCGATGCTGATGACGGCCTGCTCGACAGTATCCTGGCCGAAGTGCCCATTGATATGCTGCAGCTGCATGGCAGCGAGACGCCCGGGCGCGTGTCAGAGATCCGCGCGCGCTTCGGCCTGCCGGTGATGAAGGCGGTCGGCGTAGCGGATGAGGGCGATCTGGCGCCGCTCATGGATTATGCGCTGGTGGCAGATCAGCTGCTGATCGATGCCAAGCCCCCGAAAGGGACCGCCCTGCCGGGCGGCAACGGGCTGAGCTTTGACTGGCGGCTGGTGGCGCAACGGCGCTGGCTGAAGCCCTGGATGCTCGCGGGTGGGTTGACCCCCGAGAATGTGGCCGAAGCGATACGCCTGACCAATGCGCGCCAGGTCGACGTGTCTTCGGGCGTGGAAACTGCGCCGGGCATCAAGGATCTGGATCGGATCCGCACTTTTGCCCGCGCGGCCCTTGGCCCGGCGGAACCGGCGATTCCGAAACTGCGCTGACCGCCGGCCTGCAGGGCGCTCAGACAATGAAAAAGCCCCGGAGCTCACTCGCCGGGGCTTTTTCATTTCGGTTTCGCGGATCAGTGCAGCCTGGCGTCGACCTGGGCAATCGCATCTTCAATCGACGCAGCCGCCCAGTCTTCGGTGCTGTTTTTCGCCAGCAGGTCTCCTGCCGCCGCAATCGCAACCGCCACGGCGCGCTCGCGCACCTGACGAACGGCAGTCTGCTCTGCCAGAGCGATCTGCTCTTCGGCCGCCTTCAACCGGCGCTCGATCGAGATGGCCAGATCCGCACGCGCCTTATCGGCAGCGGCCCGGGCCTCCTCTTTGGCCGAAGCCACGATGCGGTCCGACTGTTCGATCACTTCCTTTTGCTTGCGCTCATAGGAAGCGAGGATCGACTTGGCCTCTTCGCGCAGCGCCCTTGCCTCGTCAAGCTCGGCCTTGATCGCGACCGCACGCTTATCGAGAAGCCGCCCGAGCAACCCCGGTACACCTGCATAGATCAGGATACCGACGAAGATCAGGAAGGCGATCAGGACGACGAAGTCCGTATTGCCGAGCGAGAAGAACGGACCCGAAGCCGCGAGGGCGGGCGTCGCGCTCACAAGGGCTGCGGCAGTGATGAGAAGTTTTTTCATCGCCTTACCCTTTCAGCCGGGCAGCAATCGCCGCCGTTACCGACCGCGCATCGGCGGAGCCGCCAAGCGCTGCAACCAGTTCCTTCGCGGTGTCTTTCGCGACGGCCTGAACCGCCTCTTCGGCACCGGCACGGATTTCGGCGATCTTCGCCTCGGACTCTGCAGCCCGTGCGGTGATCTCGACATCGGCCTTTGCAGTCGCCGCATCCAGGTCTTTCTGGATGTCCGCCTTCGCCGCCGCGATGATCTTCCCGGCCTCGGTGCGGGCCGTGGCCAGCGCCTCGTTATAGGCTTTCTCGGCCTCGAGTGCCTTGAGCTTCAGCTCTTCGGCCGCGGCGAGATCATTGGTGATCGTTCCCTTGCGCTCGGCCAGCACCGCGCCGATGCGCGGCAGGGCAATGCGCGAGAGGATCACGAACAACACCACCAGGGCGACCGCAAGCCAGAAAATCTGGTTGGGCATCCAGTCGGTGCAGAGCTGCGGCATCCCTTTGGCGCCGCCCGCGTCATAAAGGCATTCTGCATGCCAGTTAACGCCGTGGGTTTCCGTTGCCATTCTGCTCTCCGTCGATCCCTTCTGAACAGGATGGGCGCCAGCCGTCTCCGACCCGCGCCGCTTCCCACTTTTACGTCAGAAGCAGATCAGACTGCGAACATCAGCAGCAGAGCGATCAGGAACGAGAAGATCCCGAGTGCTTCTGCGAAAGCGATACCAACGAAGAGGTTGGCGGTCTGGCCCGGAGCGGCCGAAGGGTTGCGCAGAGCGCCGGCGAGGAAGTTGCCGACGATGTTACCCACACCGATGCCAGCGCCGCCGAGACCGAAAGCCGCGAGGCCAGCGCCGATGTATTTGCCGAGAGCTGCGATTTCGCCTTCCATGGTCGAATACTCCTGTATTTGGATTTGGCTGAGTTGAGGTTCGGACCTTCAGGGGTGACGCTTAGTGATGCGCGTCGCCCACGGCGTCTTTCAGATAGACGCAGGTCAGAATGGTGAAGACATAGGCCTGAACAAAGGCCACGAGCACCTCGAGCGCGTAGATGCCGACGGCACCTGCGATCGCGAGCGGCGAGATGATCGCCATCGAGGCAAAGCCCGCGAAAACTTTGAGAACGGCGTGACCTGCCAGCAGGTTACCTGCAAGACGGATCGAATGGGACACCGGGCGCATGATGTAAGAGATGATCTCGATCACAGCGAGAACCGGGCGCAGCGCGAGCGGCGCCGAGGACACCCAGAACATCGAGAAGAAGCCCAGACCCTTGCGGGCAATCCCGATCAGGGTAACGCCGAAGAACACCAGGAGCGCAAGCGACGCGGTCACGGCGACATGCGAGGTGGTGGTGAAGCTCATCGGCAGGAGGCCAAGGAGGTTCGAGAGCAGGATGAAGAGGAAAAGCGTCATGACATAGGGGAAATACTTCACCCCGTCATGGCCTGCGACTTCTTCAACCATGTTATGGATAAAGCCGTAAAACACTTCGGCGACCGATTGCAGACGGGTCGGGATGATGCCGCGATGACGCGTCGCCAGCACGAACAGCGCGAAGACGCACAGAAGTGCGATCCCCATCCACAGGGTCACATTGGTCACGGTGAACGTGCCCACGGGGCCATCGCCCCAGAGGGGTTTCACAATGAACTGATCCATCGGATGGATCGAAAAACCGCTTCCGCCCTCAGCCGTGCCTTCTGCCGCCACGATCAGTTCCCTTCACCCGATGCGGCGCCGGCCTCTGCCTTTGCCGCCTTGTCATCCCTTGCGGCCTCAGCCGCACGTTTTTCCGCCACTTCCCGCGCGGTGCCCATCATGGTGCGCACCCCCGCAGCAAACCCCAGAAGCGAGAAGATCACCAGGAGGAACGGGATCGTGCCGAACAGCTTGTCCAGCCCATAACCGATCCCGGTTCCGACGATAATGCCGGTCGCAAGCTCGATCACCATTCTCCAGGCAAGCTCGCCATGCGAGAGGCCCTTCGCCACAGAGGTCTTATCTGACTTCGGCTTGCCCCGCAGATCACCAAGCCGCTTTTCCAGCGCCCTGAGCCTGTCGGGATCGGGTTCCGAAGCCATTTTCGCCACCCCATGACATTTGCGAGGGTTCTATGCGGCGGGGGGAAGGGTGTCAACCTTGCGTGAACGCGGGGCATCTCAGCACAACCCATTGAAATTACGCGCATATGAGATTCGCAACCTATCTTTTCTCCGCTCCCCGCGGGCGCAGGATCGCGATTTGCACGCCGCTTCAATATTCAACGAAACGGTTGACTATCGCCGGTTGCGCCCGCCCGCCCTAGCCGCGATACTGCGACATGCTTTCCGCCTCCGCCCAGCTGGACCTCGTCTTCGCCGCCCTCGCCGATCCGACGCGGCGCGCGATTCTCGCGATGCTGCTCGAAGATGATATGGCGGTGACCGATGTGGCGCATCCGTTCGAGATCAGCCTTGCAGCCGTGTCGAAACACCTTGGCGTGCTCGCGGATGCCGGGCTGATCACGCGGGAGCGGCGCGGGAGGGTGATCTGGTGCAAACTCGAGCCCGATGCCCTGCGCGGCGCCTCGGTCTGGATGCAGGCCTTCGGCCAGTTCGAGCCTCTTGACCTGGACCAGTTCGAACGTTTTCTGGAAAGCGAGCTCGCCGGAACGGAAACCGCGCCTCTTATGCCGGAAGAGGCCTCCGGCGGGGATATTTAAGGACAGAAGTCATCTTTTTTCCTGGTTTCTGTCCTTAAATATCCTGGGGGGCGCCGCCGCAGGCGACGCCCCCCCCCCTGCCCCGGCAGTCAGGCGCGCAACCGCTCTTTGCAGGCGTCACCATCAGGTTCTTTTTCCCTTTGCCCAAGGCGTTGCGCGGCAGTCCATCCACCACCAGGTCAGCTGTTGGCTGCCTGAAGCTGGCCACCTGCCCCGACAGGCCGGGAAACATCGCTGCCGCATACGGTTCTGCGCCGGGGCACGCCCGGGCCTCAGAGGTTTCCTTCACAACCAGAAACAGTCTGTCCAAAACGCCAGGGCCAAGGCCCATGTTTCAACCGGAGGCTGCCACAAACCTGCCCCGGTTCGCGGCGATCCTTGGGCTCAGGAAAACCAATGGGCCCATTGCCAGCCGCAAAGCCGGCTGCGGGCCAGGAACTGAAGGAACACCGCCATGACCAAGGCACTTGAATTTCTGCGCAGCCTGACCGCGAAACGTGCCGTCGAGCCCGATGTCGATGCCGCTTTCGACGCCCGGCTGCAAAGGCTCGACGCGGTGCGTCAGGTGTCGGTTTCGCGCGCGGTGCTGTTCAGAACGCAGCCGTCACAGCAGGAAGCCTGAGCGCGTTGATCAGGTCGCGCAGCTCCTGCCGCGCGGCGACGTTGGAGAGGTTCATCTGCTCGACCCCGGTATCCTTCAGGTCAAGCAGCGTCAGCCCTCGCGGAAACAGTTCGCGAAAGATCACGCGTTCGGAAAAACCGGGCGCCACACGAAAGCCGATGCGGCGGGAGAGATCCTCCAGCGCGGCACCGACCTTTTTCTTGTTATGCATCGCCTGGGCGCCCAGACGGTTGCGCAAAACGATCCAGTCGATCGGCTTCAGCCCGGCCTGCGCCCGCAATTGCCGCGCGCCCCAGACCATCTCGGCATAGATTGACGGGCCCTTCACCTTGCCGGATTCAGGGTCGATCCGGGCCAGAAGATCGAAATCAACGAAAGAGTCATTCAGCGGCGTGATCAGCGTATCGGCCAGCGAATGCGCCACCTGGCTCAGCCGCGTATGGCTGCCGGGGCAATCGATCACGATGAAATCCTTGACCGGGTCCAGCGCCGAGACCGCCGCCGTCAGACGCTGGTCGAACGGGTTTTCTCCGTCCACAAGGCTTGGCTCGTCGACTTCGGGCAACTCCCGGTAATCCGGCGAGGGCAAATCCAGCCCGGCCTTCGCAAGAAAGGCCCGGCGGTTCTCGACATAGCGGCCAAAGCTGCGCTGCCTGAGATCAAGATCCATCGCGCCCACCCGATGCCCCATCCGGGCCAGCGCCGTTGCGACATGCATCGAGGTGGTCGACTTCCCCGACCCGCCCTTTTCGTTTCCGACTACGATGATATGCGCCATGGCAGTGGCTCTCCCCCGGGGTCATTCCAGCCTGTCTATTGGCAAGGACCGGGCAAAAGGGGAAGAGGAAATCCACGACCCGGCATTTCAGGAGGTTGCTGCTGCCGCACAGGGAACATACCAGTCACAGTCATAAGCGGCGTCATCACCCGGAAACTTCCCCAGACAAACACGCCCGTCAGCCTCGCGCTGAAGACGCCGTTCATGCCGGTCCTCGTCTGGGGCGAGCGGAAAGTCCCCCTCGGGCAACTGGAACCAGGACAGGATCAGATAGCCCGGCCCGTGCCCGAGAACACGGCAGGACGGGTCGAAATAGCCACATTCACTGTAGCCCCAAAGCGTGAGAACAGTACCGCCATCCTGAGACCGGAACCCGATCGGGCGCTTTTCGCAGCGCGACAAATCTGCTTGTGGCGCGAACTTACCGTCAAAGGCCGCGAAAGGATCTGCTGCGACGCCGGTCCCGCATGTCAGCAGCATCCAAAGCAAAAAGGCGCATCCGAAGATGCGCCTTTTGTATCTGTGCCAGGTCTCAGAACCCAAGGCCGGCATATTTGTTTTTGAACTTCGACACGCGGCCGCCGGTATCCATCAGCTTGGCCGACTGTCCGGTCCAGGCCGGATGCGCCAGCGGGTCGATGTCGAGCGACATGGTGTCGCCCTCTTTGCCCCAGGTCGAACGGGTCTGATAGGTCGAGCCGTCGGTCATTTTCACTTCGATGAAGTGATATTCGGGGTGAATGCCCTCTTTCATCTCGGCTCTCCTTATTCCGATTTGGCTTTATAGGTGCTGTCTTCGGCGATACGGGCCGATTTGCCGCGGCGCGCGCGCAGGTAATACAGCTTGGCGCGACGGACTTTACCGCGGCGGACCACATCGATCGAATCGATATTGGTCGAGTAAAGCGGGAACACGCGTTCCACACCTTCGCCAAAGGAAATCTTGCGGACGGTGAACGAGGCCGCGAGGGTCGCGCCGCCTTTGCGGGCGATGCAGACGCCTTCATAGGCCTGCACGCGCGAACGGGTGCCTTCGGTCACTTTATAGCCGACCCGAATGGTATCGCCGGCCTTGAAATCGGGGATCTTCTTGTCGAGGGCGGCAATCTGCTCCGCCTCGATCTGAGCGATCAGGTTCATCGCATTTCTCCAAATGCCTGCGGTTTTTGTCCGCAGAGGTGATCCTGGCCGAGAGCTCCTGGTCTTCTTTCGGGTCCCTGCATCGCGTATTGCGCGACCGGCCCGCCGGAGATCGGTTCGGTTTACTTTGCTTTTCAGCGTGCCGCGCCTTGCCTGCCCCCGCCGAAGAAGACGGATCGATCAGACAAAAGGAATCGGGTCCGACAGGCTTTCACCCCGGACCCGCTGGCTATAGGCGCTGACGGCTTTCCGGTCAAGCGGCGCGCATCCTGTCCCGGCATGCTGCCGGGATGCCTCCGGCGGGGATATTTAAGGACAGAAAATGACAAAAGAAGGCTTTCATTTTCTGTCTCTAAATATCCCGGGGGTGAGCGCGGTACGCGCGAGGGGGCTGGCCCCCTCAACACCCTTTCCGCTTGCGAAATACATCCCAGAGATCGGGCCGCCGCGCGGCTGTGATTTCTTCTGACTGCGCCTGACGCCATTTGGCGATTTCGCGGTGATTGCCGGACATCAGCACCGGCGGGATCTCCAGGCCTTGCCACTCTGCCGGCCTGGTATATTGCGAATGTTCCAGCAGCCCGTCGGAGAAACTCTCCTCCACCGCCGATTCCGCATTGCCCAGCACACCGGGCAAAAGTCGCAATGTGGCATCCAGCACCGCCTGGGCTGCAATCTCACCCCCGGTCATCACGAAATCGCCGAGGCTGACCTCCTCGATCTGCCAATGGTCCAGCAGGCGCTGATCGACCCCTTCGAACCGGCCACAGAGCAGCGTCATCCCCTCGCCCGCCGCAAACCGGCGTGCCATTGACTGATCGAACGGCCGGCCTCGCGGCGAGAGATAGATCAGCGGCCAGGTGGCGCGGCTGGCGCGCACACCCTCCATTGCCGCGGACAGCGCACGATGCGTCACATCCGCCCGCAGCACCATTCCCGCGCCGCCACCCGCAGGTGTGTCATCGACATTGCGGTGCCTGCCCTCGCCGAACTGGCGCAGATCAAAGGTCTCCAGCCGCCAGCGCCCCATCTCCAGCGCTTTGCCGGTCAGCGAGAGCCCGAGCGTGCCGGGGAAGGCGTCGGGAAACAGGGTGACGATCCTGGTTTCAAACGCCCCGTGCAGGAGACGCGGCTCCTGCATCAGATCGCGCGGCTTCAGGGAAGCGCTGATCTTCAGTTTGCCATGGCTGCGGTCGGGCGCAGCCCCGTTGCCGGGACCCTCGGGCCCTCCGCCAGTCGCTTGCTGTTTACCGGGTTCTTCACTCATGGCCCCCGCTCTAGCGCGAAACCTGTCGTCACGAAAGGGTCGTGCGTGAAATCACCAGGGCGGAGCGGTTTCCCGATCGGCCCGTCTCAACAGAGGCAAAGCCCTCGCGTCAGGGTCCCGTGTTTCAGGCCTGCCGGGCACCGGCAACCGGCGGCACAAAGCCAGGGGTGACCGGCCGCGCGGCGACCGGCTTGCCCCGCGCGGTCTCGCCTGCCTGACCCGATGGCTGACCCGGTGCCTGATCTGGTGCCTGATCTGGCGCTCCGGCTGCTGCCAGAGCTGCCGCGAGGTCAATCAAAGCGCTTGCCGCAGCACTGCTTTCGCAGGCCCCGGCGAGATCGCGGACCGCGCCTGCAGATGGGAAATAAGATGCCATCGCCGGGATCTTGTGAAAAAGCGTCCGACCTCGCAACGACAGGAGCGACAGGAGTTCCTCGGAGTTTCCGGCAGCGGCAAAGGCCGTCCGCATCTCACCAGGCACCGTATAGTCCGAATGCGGGAAAGGTTCTGTGGCTTTCAGAATGACCGCCGTTCTGAGTGCCACATGCTGGCTCGCGGGGCAGGCATTCAGTGCCGCCGTAAGTGCTGCAAGCCGTGACCAGATATCGCCGGTATCGAGGAAATGGCCGAGCTGTTCCAGCATGACCCCGACCTCGGCTGCGCCATCCTCAGCCAGGGCGAACAGTGCAGAGACCGCAGCCTCGGCCGAAGCTGGTACCGGTCGCGGTGGCGCTGCACCTGCCTCATCGCTCCGCAGCTGCTGGTCAATGGTTTCGCCATTCACCAGGGCCAGTTCAGGCAGCCAGGCCATCCGCAGCAGCGGCAGCGCCACTAGCGACAGCGCCACCGGCAGCACAGGGTTGAACAGCGGCATATAGCCAAGGACGCCGCCGATGCCGCGCCCGACCCCGAACAGCAGGGCCACGAAAAGGATCTGCGAGCACAGGAGCGTCAGCGCCGCCAGCGCCGCCCTGAGGGTCAGCCATTCGCCAAAGCGTTGCGGCCATTTATGCGGCCGAAGCATCACCAGCCAGAGCATGAACAAGGCCACGAAGGGCGGAAGATAGCCCGCGCCTGAACCGGCCAGTCCGGCCAGCAGCGGCCCCATGTAAAGGAGAACATTTGCCGCCTGTATCAGCCGCTTCCGATGCGTCACGACGGGTCCCTTTCGCCGATGCGGATTGCGATCCGCCCTTTTGCTGTCACGATCCCGACCCGGGTGAAGGCACGCGCCGGCCCTGCCTGTCCCGAGCCACAGGTGACGGTTTCAACGAGAGGGACCAGCCATGGCAAAAACAAGGCAGCGCCGTGTCGGGCCCTGGAAGTACCGCGACGCTTAGGGGGAATTTCGGTCGCAGATGGGGACAATCCAGACCTGCTGGTCGCCGTGGTTCCGATACCGCCAAGGAAGCTCTGGCATGCCGGAAAATGTCTTAACGCCTGTGACGCTGTCATGGCGCACAAAAGACGGGGCAGAGAAGACGGGCCTTCAGCGCCAGCTTTCCGCCTGACACACAGGGCCGCACTGGCAGGCAGCCAGGCCCGGCGTCAGTCCAGACCTTCCGGCAGATCGGCGATCAGCACTCCGCGTGCAAGATCAACGGTGGGCACGGTTGCCTGTGTGAAAGGAAGCAGCAGCGGCGCGGCTTTCTGGGTGAGCCGGATCTCGATCAGATCCCCTGCCCCGTGATTATGAACCGCGATCACCGTCCCGAGGCTTGCGCCGCCGGTGTCTTTCACCGCAAGCCCTATCAGATCGGTGTGATAGAATTCATCGTCCGGCAAGCCGGGCAAACGGTCACGCGCGACATAAAGCTCGGTCCCGCGCAGCGCATCGGCCTCTTCCTTGGTCGAGATGCCAGACAGCCGCGCCCCGATGGCCCCTGCGACCGGCCTGGTCAGGGTCACCGCAAAGCTGCGATTGCCGTCTTTGGTGAAAAGCGGGCCATATGAGGCGATATCGGTCGGCTCGGCGCAAAAGCTTTTCAGCCGCACCTCGCCCCGGATCCCCCAGGCGCCCGCGATGGAACCGACACAAATCCGGTCGTCAGACATAGCCCGCTCCAGTCCTGGAACGGATGGCCCCGGCAAAAGGGCCATCCGTGTTCTGATCACGCTTCGGCAGCAGCCGGAGCTTCCGAACGTGCTGCTTTCTTGGCAGCGCGCTCGGCCATTGCTTTGCCCGGGACAGCCGATTTCAGGTTCGAGCGGACGGCTTTTTCTTTCAGACCAGCCGATTCCAGGAAGCGGGCCACGCGGTCGGTCGCCTGAGCACCCTGGCTCAGCCAGTATTGAATGCGCTCGACATTCAGCACGACGCGGGCTTCGTTGTCTTTTGCCAGCAGCGGGTTATAGGTGCCCAGCTTTTCAATGAAGCGGCCATCGCGCGGCATGCGCGAATCGGTCGCAACGATTGCGTAGAACGGGCGCTTTTTCGAACCGCCACGGGCGAGACGGATTTTCATAGACATGGGTATCTCCTTCAGATGTCTGTGTCGCGGGCGTCAAACCCGCTTATTTTTGCAGTTTCTCGTGATGCCTGATGACTTCGGATATGATGAAGGTCAGGAATTTCTTGGCGAATTCCGGGTCGAGACGGGCCTCATCGGCCAGCTTTTCCAGACGTTCGATCTGACGCGCCTCGCGGGCGGGGTCGGATGGGGGAAGGTCATGCGCGGCCTTCAGCCGGCCAACCGATTGCGTATGCTTGAACCTTTCGGCCAGCGTATAGACGAGAATCGCGTCCAGCCGGTCAATCGACTCGCGATGTTCTTTCAGCAGCTCAGCGGCGCGTGCGACAGGATCACTCATCTTGCTTCTCCGGTTGCGGCGCGCGCGGATGCCGCCAGATCGTCATCGGCTTGCCGAAAATCTCGTCATCCCGCTCGGGGGCCGCACCAAGGCGGCGGGCCAGGGCCATCGAACGGTGATTGTCGCGCGCGATCATGCTGATCGCCGTGTTCCAGCCAAGCGCGCCGAATGCGTGGTCACGAATGGCGAAGGCAGCTTCGCTGGCATAGCCATACCCCTCATGCGCCGGATCCCAGAGATTCCAGGCCAGTTCCGGCTCGGGCCAGGCGGGCGGGTTCAGATGGCCGGCAAGGCCGATCGCCTGACCGGTTTCCGTAAGCGTCACGGCAAACAGCCCATAGCCGCGCAGCACCCAATGGCCGATCACGGTCGCGAATGTCTGAAACGCACCCGAGGCGGTGGCCGGCCCGCCGGTGAACACCGCACGGGGGCTTGCCATATAGGCGATGAAGCCCGGCAGATCGCGCTCTTCAGGGGCGCGAAGCGTCAGCCGCAGGGTGTTCAGTACGGGCGCACCGGCAAGCAGGATCATGCGGTCGCCTCCGCTGTCAGCGGGAAATGCCAGAGGATCGCATCAGCGATATGCGGCGAGGGCTGGTCGGTGGGCGTGCCGCCGATCTTGCGGGCAATCGCCATTGAAGCGTGGTTGTCGCGGTGGATCGAGGTCACCGCCCTGGTAAAACGCGGATCCGCGACCATCCAGGTCTGCACCAGCTGCGCAGCCTCGGAGGCGACGCCCTGTCCTTCGGCCTCCGCACTCCAGAGCGACCAGCTCAGATCGACCGGCGCGGCGGGGTCGAAATGCAGCGGCCCGGCATGGCCAAGCGCCGCCCCGCTGGCGCGGTCGGTGATGGCGAACCGGCCATAGCCGCGCAGATGCCACTGCCCGATCATACCGGCGAATTTCTCGAACGCCTGAGCGGCGGTCTTCGCGCCCCCGACAAACCGCGCCCTAGCCGAAGTCGCGAAGGCGACAAAGGCGGCCACATCTCCGGCTTCGGGCATGCGCAGAACCAGGCGGTCCGAGGTGAGGATCGGAAAGCTCATGCCGCCGCCCTCAGATCATGGCGGATCACCACATCGCGCGGGTCGATCCCCGGCAATGTCGGGTCAATCACGCCGCCGATCCGCAGCCCAAGCGCGATGGAACGCTGGTTGCCCGGATCGATAATATTGGTGATGAAAGGCCAGTCGGTCGCGCCTTTCAGCCAGGTCAGCACCGCTTGCGCCGCCCGCGCCGCAACGCCCCGGCCTTCGGCCTCCGGCACCACGAACCAGCCAAGCTCCGGCGCCGGATATTCGGCAGGGTGATAGACCCCGACCTCGCCCAGATAGGCGCCGCTGTCCCGGTCTTCGACCGTGAAGGGGCCATAGCCCATCAGCGGCCATTGCCCGACCTCGGACGCCCAGAGACGCCAGGCCGCGTTACGCAGCAAAGGCCCGCCCTCCCAGACCGAACGGTCCGAGGCGTAGAAGGCGGCGCGATATTCAAAATCCGACAATTTCGGCATGCGCAGCCGCAAATCGCCTGTCTCCAGAACAGGCGCTTGCAGATGTGCAACATTTGCCGAAAGAGCGGTCATTTCTTGCGCATCATCCCCGAAAGGCCGGCCGGCAGGGTCACGCCGCGCGGCATCCCCGGGATCGAGCCACCGCCGAGGCCCGGCAGGCCACCCATGCCGCCCGCGCCCTGCTGCACACCCTTTGCCAGTTCAGCGAGCTGTTCCGGCGACATTTTCGACGGGTCCGGCATGCCACCGCCTTTGCCAAGGAATTGCTTGATCATGTTTTTCATCATGCCCCCCTTGCCCATCTTCTTCATCATATCGGCCATCTGCTTATGCTGTTTCAGCAGACGGTTCAGGTCCTGCACCTCAAGCCCGGCACCCGATGCGATCCGCTTCTTGCGGCTCGCCTGCAGCATATCGGGATTGGCGCGTTCCTTCTTGGTCATCGAATTGATCAGCGCGATCTGACGCTTGAGCATGGAATCATTCAGCCCCGCCTCGGCTGCCGCCGCCTGGTGCTTGCCCATGCCGGGAAGCATCCCCATCAGGCCCTGCATGCCGCCCATCTTAAGCATCTGATCAAGCTGCATCTTCAGGTCGTTCATATTGAACATCCCCTTGGCGAAGCGCTTGGCCATGCGTTCGGCCTGCTCGGCCTCAAACGTCTCCTGCGCGCGTTCGACCAGAGCAACGATATCGCCCATGCCAAGGATACGGCCCGCAACGCGCTCGGCATCGAAGGTCTCGATGGCATCCATCTTCTCGCCAAGGCCGACAAAACGGATCGGCTTGCCGGTCACAGCACGCATCGACAGCGCCGCACCGCCGCGCCCATCGCCATCCATCCGCGTCAGCACGACGCCGGAGATCCCGACCTTGCCGTCAAATTCGGTCGCAACATTGACCGCGTCCTGGCCGGTCAACCCGTCAACCACCAGCAGCACTTCGCGCGGTTGCGCGATATCGCGGACCGACTGGACCTCATCCATCAGCACTTCGTCGATATGCAGACGGCCTGCGGTATCGAGGAAGAGCACATCATAGCCGCCAAGGCTGGCCTGGGTTTTCGCGCGTTTCGCGATCTGAACCGCGCTCTCGCCCTTGACGATCGGCAGGCTGTCGACACCGATCTGGGTGCCGAGAATCGCGAGCTGTTCCATTGCGGCCGGGCGCTGCGTGTCAAGAGACGCCAGCAGCACGCGCTTGCCGTTGCGCTCTTTCAGACGTTTCGCCAGTTTCGCGGTCGTCGTGGTCTTACCCGAACCCTGCAGACCCACCATCAGGATGGTTGCGGGCGAATTATCGATCTTCAGCGCATCGGCCGGGCCATCGCCCTGCAGCGTCCGCACCAGTTCGTCATGCACGAATTTAACGACCATCTGGCCGGGGGTAATCGACTTCGTGACAGCCGAGCCGGTCGCCTTTTCCTGCACCCGCCTGATGAATTCACGCGCGACCGGCAGCGAAACGTCTGCCTCCAGCAGCGCGATCCGCACCTCGCGCATCGCCGATACAACATCGTCCTCGCTCAGCGCGCCCTGTTTCGTCAGGCGATCAAAGACGCCGCCAAGGCGTTCTGAAAGGCTCTCAAACATGCGCGGCTCCTCGCGTGACAGATTTTCCCCGATATGGGGCGGCGACCGGGGTGGGACAAAGCGGTTTCGCACCCGTGGGCGCAAACGCGCTGACGGATGGCGATCCCGGGCAAAGCCCAAGGGACCGGAAGCTTTTGCCTCCGGGGAATTACCCCCGCGCATACGCAAAGCGGGGGCGAGAGTCAAGTGCAGGCGGGTTGCGCTGCCGTCAGTTGCCAGCCGCCGTCAGGGCTGCGAGTTCGTCGGATGAAAGGCTGAGATCGGCCGCGCGGGCGAAACTTGCCACCTGTTCGACCGAGGTGGCCGAGGCAATCGGCGCGGTGATGCCGGGCTGCGCCATGACCCAGGCCAGCGCCACCTCGGCCGGTTTTGCGCGATGGGCAGATGCCACCTCGTCCAGCGTATCGAGGATCCGCAGCCCTTTGGCGTCAAGATATTTTTCGACCGCATCGCCGCGCGCCGATTTGTCGAGATCGGCTTTCGAGCGGTACTTCCCCGACAGGAATCCGGAGGCGAGGCTGAAATAGGTCACAACCCCGATCCCCTCAGCAAGGCATAGATCGCGCAGCGGGCCTTCGAATTCGCCCCGGTCATAGAGATTATATTCCGGCTGGATCACCTGATAGCGCGGCAGCGAACTGCCCGCCGCCTTCAGCGCCGCGCCCAGCAAGGCTGCATCGTAATTCGAGGCGCCAATGGCTTTGATCTTACCCGCTTTCAGCAGCCTGTCATAGGCGCCCAGCGTATCCTCATGGCGCGCCTCGGCATCGGGCCAATGCGAGAAATAGAGGTCGATGCTCTCGACCCCGAGCCGCTTCAGCGAGTTTTCGGCCGCCTCAGCGATCCAGCCCGAGGAAAGCCCCTTCTGCCCCGGCTGCCCCAGATCAGAGCCCACTTTGGTAAAGATCTTCACGCGCTGCCGCATCCCGGGCCGCGCCCTGAGCCAGGCACCGATGATCGTCTCTGATTCGCCGCCTTTATTCCCGGGCTTCCAGGACGAATAGACATCCGCCGTGTCGATGGCGTCAAAGCCGTGATCGACAAAAGCATCCAGCACCCGGAAGGAGTGCGCCTCATCGATGGTCCAGCCAAAGACATTGCCGCCAAAGACCAGCGGCATGAAGCTCAGCCCGCTCTTGCCCGCATCGCGCCGTTCCATGGCTTTCTCCGTCCTGGTCAGAAATCAGTGACAACCCTGCCCGCCGGCCTGTCCGGGTGCAAGCCCCTGGCGCCAGCAGATGCGCCTTCAGGCCCCGATTTCGCGCGGCACGATAAAATCGACCGTGATGCCCTGACCAAAGCCTACCTCGCCCCAGCTCGCTGCGTCGAAATCAACCACAAGGGTTGCGCCGGTCGGATAGCGGGTGAATTGCGAGGAAATCGGCGTTTTCGACACCAGGCGATGGGCGAATTCGGCAATGCCGGGGTTATGACCCAGCATCATGACGCAGTCCGTCTGCGCCTTGCGCAGCACGGTCAGCATCACATCCGGACCGGCGTGATAAAGCGCCGGCTTCAGCTCCAGCTCCGGACCTTCGGGCAGTTCTCTGGCGAGGCCCGACCAGGTCTCCCAGGTGCGCAGGGCGTCGGAACAGAGCACCTGCCCCGGAATATAGCCGCGCGAGGCCAGCCATAGCCCGAGATCCGTTGCCGCCAGTTTGCCGCGCTCATTGAGAGGGCGGTCGTGATCCGCCATGGTCGGTTCGTCCCAGCTGGATTTTGCGTGGCGGATCAGGATCAGGCGCTTCATGTGTGGAACTGTCTCATATGATAGGCTGAATGTTGCGCCAGTCTTGCATAGCGAGAGGACACCGGGCAAGCGCGTCGCGTGATGCAGCCGGAACTGAGACAATCGGCGCCGGCGGGCTGATCGAGAAAGGCGTGGCAGGCGGGGACGTCATAGCCATGGCCCCCAAGCGCTCCGGCCGGGCAGGCGGTCAGGCAGGGCGCGGGGCAATCCTGGCAGGGCTTTACACCGGGGCTGACGTCGAGGCGCTGTTTCAGCGCCAGCGCGCCGCGAAAACTGACCATCAGCCCCTGGTCCTGATGGACAAGCAGCCGGACCGGACTGTCCCAGACCCGCCCCGACCGCAAGGCCCAGGCATAGAACGGATGCCAGGGAGGGCCACCAAAAGGAAACAGCGCTTTCGCGCCGATGGCGCAGGCCAGGCGTCCGATCACCCGGCGCGACCAGCGATCCACCGGATCGGCCCGCCCGTCCCATTCCGGCTGAGAAGTGAGATGCGGCCAATACCCCGGCTCCTTCGGCCCAAGGAGCAACAGCGTCCTTGTCCCTTTGGGAAACCCCGCCTCCTCCGGATCGGGGTTGAACCCTCCGAGCAGCGTCAGGAAATGTGGCGCGAGACGCGCCTCCAGGTCCTCCAGATTGTTCAGCGGTGCCGATGCCATGCCAGACCTGTTGCAGACGGAGCCAGCCCCCCGCACCCCCGGAGTATTTTTATCAAGTGGAAGAAGCTGGCTTCCTCCTGACTTAAATACGCCTGCCGAAGGCTTCCGCGCTTTGCCGGAAGCGACCGCTCAGCCGCGTTTCACGCGCGGCTTCACCCGGGGTTCGGTCGAGCGGATCTGGCTGCCTGCCCCGTGATCGGTAAAGAGCTCCAGGAGTGCCGCATTCGGAATGCGGCCATCGAGAATGGTGACGGCCCGCACCCCTTCTTCGATCGCCTTCAGCGCGGTCTCGGTTTTCGGGATCATGCCGCCTGCGATCACACCGTCACTGGTCAGCTGGCGGATCTCTTCGGGGGAAAGCGAGGTCATCACCTGGCCATCCGCCCCCTTCACGCCGGCCACATCGGTCAGAAGAAGCAGCCGGTCGGCCTGCAGCGCGCCGGCAATCGCGCCGGCAGCGGTGTCGCCATTCACGTTGAAGGTCTCGTTGTCATTCATGCCGGTCGCCACCGGCGCCACCACGGGGATGATCCCGGCGAGGTAAAGGTCGCGCAGCACCTGAACATTCATCTCGACCGGGCGGCCGACAAAGCCCAGTTCAGGATCATCGGCCTCGCAGACCATCAGATCATCATCCTTGCCGGAGATTCCGACTGCGCGCCCGCCTGCATCCATGATCGCCTGCACGATGCGCTTGTTCACAAGGCCCGAGAGGATCATCTCGACCACCTCGACCGTCGCCTTGTCGGTCACCCGCTTGCCGCGCACGAATTCCGATTTGATGCCCAGTTTCGACAGCATCTCATTGATCATCGGCCCGCCGCCATGCACCACGACCGGATGCAGGCCAACCTGCTTCATCAACACAATATCGCGAGCGAATTCGGCCATCGCCCCGTCATCGCCCATCGCATTGCCGCCGAATTTCACCACCACCACCGCATCCTCATATCTTTGCAGATAGGGCAGTGCTTCCGAGAGCATTTTCGCGGTGTTCTGGGCGTCTTGCATGGTCAGGGTCTGCTGCTTCATGATGGCCTCCGGGTTGCCTTTGCCCCATAGGACTTTCACGCCCCCTTGCCAAGCACCGCACAGCCGGCCGGGACGGTTTTGCGCAGGGATCCGGGCGCGGTTTTGACACGGGGGGTCGCAAAGGCTATGCCCTTCGGCATTGATATGGTGATTTAAGCGAGCGAAGTCTTGAGTGCAGAAGACAATCCCCGCGCAGCAAAGGCGCCCCGCAAACTGAGCGAGGCGAATATCAACCGCCGCGAAGAGATCCTCGAGGCCACAGAACGGGTGTTGCGCCGGGACGGATATTCCGGCCTCACCGCGCGCAAAGTAGCGGCTGAAGCCGGGTTCTCACTGGGCCATATTACCTATAATTTCAACGGGATGGACGAAGTTCTCTCCGAGACCTATCGCCGTCTGTCGGGGCGTCTGCGCGACAGTATCGCCAGTGCAGGTTGCGCCGATGCGCCGCCTCTGGCCCGGCTCGAAGGGTTTCTCGACGCGGCTTTCACGCCTGAATTTCTTGACCCTGCTCACCTGCGGCTCCGGATCGATCTTTGGTCGGCTGCGCTGACATCCGAAGTGATTGCCGCAACCGAATCCGGGCTTTACGCGCATTATCGCGGCGATCTCGAGGGGCTTTTGCTGGCTGTCGCAGGGGACGAACCCGCACGCCGGGCGCAGGTGCCTTTGCTGACCGATACGCTGATGGCGACGCTCGACGGGCTCTGGCTTGACTGGATGCGCCGGCGTGATGATGCCGCAATCCGCCACGGGCTCAAAGGTTGCATGGCGCTGGTCCGCGCGCTTTTGCCCTGACCTGAATCGCACCCTCAGGCGGTACGGCGAGGGCGCCGGCTTTCCAGCCAGCCAAAGCCCAGCACGATCACCCCGGCCAGCACCAGATAGACCGCTGCGACAAAGAACAGCGGCTCATAGGTGATCAGCAGATCCTGGCGGACCCTGCTGGAGGCGGCATAGATTTCCAGCACCGTGATCGTCGCGACCAGCGGTGTGGCCTTCAGCTGCAGCACGGTCTCGCCGCCAAGAGTCGGCAGGACGCTTTGCAGCGCCTGAGGGAAGGAAATCCGCGTCAGGATCTTGTGGCGCGGCATCCCCATGGCGCGGGCGGCCTCGATCTGGCCGCGCGGCACCGAAGCAAAGGCCCCGCGCATCACCTCGCCCTCATAGCCCGCGTAAGACAGCGACAAGGCCAGCAGCGCATAGGGCCAGGCCTGGCGCAAGATCGGCCAAAGCTCGCTCTCGCGGATCCAGGGGATACCGGGGAAAAGCGAACCCAGCCCGTAATACAAAAGCCAGATCTGCAACAAAAGCGGCGTGCCGCGGATGACGGTGCAGAAGGCGCGGGCCGGCACCGCCAGATACCATGGCCCCGAGGCCTGGGCGAGGCCAAGCGGCACCGCAAGGGTGAACCCGATCAGCACCGAAAGCGCCATCAGCCAGATCGTGCGCCAGATGCCCTGCAGGATCAGCGTCTGGTATTTCGGCTCCCCCAGCCAGTCCCAGCGGCCGGCAAGGCAGATCCACAGCACGAGACCTGCGGCGATCAGCATCATGATGATGCGATGCGGTTGCAGCAGCGCCTTCATCAGCGCCCTCCTGTCTGGCGAGGCGGGTCACCGCGCCGTGCCCAGCGTTCCAGGCGCGCGAAACCCCAGGTCGAAATCAGGGTGATCACGAGGTAAATCAGCCCCGCTGCGATGAAAAAGGTGAAGAAAGCCTTGGTGGTACTTGCTGCCTGGCGGGTCGCAAGGGTCAGCTCGTTAAAGCCCACAATCGCCATCAATGCCGTGTCCTTGGTGGCGATCAGCCAGAGGTTCGAGAGGCCCGGCAGCGCCAGGCCCAGCATGGTCGGCAAGGTGATGCGGCTCGCCACTTTGCGCGCCGGCATCCCCATCGCTTTCGCGGCCTCGATCTGGCCGGAGGGCACGGCAAGAATGGCGCCGCGCAGGATCTCGGTCGCATAGGCGCCCTGCACCACACCCAGCACGATGATCCCGGCGACCACGCCGGAAATCTGGATCCGGCCGAAATCCAGCGCCATCAGCGCCCGGTTCAAAAGGTCTGTCAGCCCGAAATACAACAGAAGGATCAGGATCAGCTCGGGCAAAGCCCGCACCATGGTCGTGTATACGCTGAGGCAATCACGCAGGACCGGCCCGCCATAGATCTTGCCATAGGCGCCTGCGAGGCCGATCACCAGACCGATGCCAAAGGCGCCGACAGCGATCCGGATTGACGCCCAGAGCGCGATCAGCAGCGTGCCCCCCCATCCGGGAGGGCTGAGGGCCAAAAGGCCGAATGTGCTTTCCACGGCGTATCGCTCCGGCGATCAGCGCTTATTCACCGTAGATCGACGAGGCGAAGTATTTCGCGGTGATCGTGTCATAGGTGCCATCGGCCCGAACCGCCGCGATGCCCTTGTTGAAGGCTTCTTTCAGCTTTTCATCGCCCTTGCGGATCCCGACGCCGACGCCAAGACCCAGCACCGCCGGATCATCGGCCACAGCGCCCATCGATTCACAGCAGGCCTGACCATCGGGCGAGGCGAGGAAGGCATCAAGTGCGGTCGAATCTGCCTGGATCGCATCGACGCGGCCCGCAACCAGGTCCTGGTTCGCCTCGTCCTGGGTCTGATAGGCTTTGATTTCCGAAGCCACGCCTGCAAAATGCTTCTCGGCATAGGCCTGATGGATGGTCGCGACCTGAACGCCGAGGATCTTGCCCGTCAGTCCAGCCGCATCCGGCGTGATGCCTGCGCCTTTCGCGGCGACGATCATCGAGGGGGTGTTGTAGTATTTATTCGAAAAATCAATAACTTTCAGACGTTCATCATTGATCGACATCGAATTCATGATCGCATCAATCTGACCTGCGGTCAAAGCGGGGATAATGCCGTCCCAGGCGGTGGGGGTGATGACACAGTCAAGCGCTGCCGCCTTGCAGACAGCCTCCATCATCTCGATCTCCCATCCGGTCCAGTTCCCCGAGGCATCGACGCTGGCAAAGGGCGGATAGGGTTCGGGCGCCATGCCGACGCGAACGGTCTCGGCAGCGGCCATACCGGTAAAGCCGATGGCGAAAGCGGCGGCGAGTGCGATTTTTTTCATAGTCTTCTCCCTGTTTTGTTGGCTGGTCTTCTTACGAGACCGATTTAAGAAACTGTTTAAGCCGGGCCGATTGCGGGGCACCGAAGAGCTGGTCAGGCGGCCCTTCCTCCTCGATCAACCCGTTATAAAGATAGACAATATGGTCTGATACTTCGCGGGCGAATTTCATCTCATGCGTGACCAGCAGCATGGTGCGCCCCTCATCTGCCAGGCTGCGGATGACCGCGAGAACCTCGCCCACCAGTTCCGGGTCAAGTGCCGAGGTCGGCTCGTCAAACAGCATGGCGCGCGGCTCCATGCACAGCGCGCGCGCGATGGCGGCGCGTTGCTGCTGACCGCCCGACAGAAAGGCCGGATAGGCATTTTCCTTGGCCGAAAGGCCGACCCGGTCCAGCAATTTGCGTGCGGTCGCAATGGCCTCGTCCTTCGGCTTTTTCAGCACATGGACCGGCACTTCGATCAGGTTCTCCAGCACCGTCTTATGGGTCCAGAGATTGAACTGCTGGAACACCATACCAAGACTTTGCCGGATCCGCTCGATCTGGCGGCGGTCGGCTGGGGTGCCGTCGCCCCGGCACCGCACCTCTTCCCCACCGATCAGAATCCGCCCCGATGAGGGCGTCTCAAGAAAGTTCACACAGCGCAAAAGCGTGGACTTCCCCGAGCCCGATCCACCGATCAGCGTGACCACATCGCCCTCTTTCGCCGAGATCGAGACCCCCTTGAGCACCTCATGCGGACCGAAGCTCTTATGCAGATCCTCGACCCGGATCGCCTCGGCTTTGGCTGTGATGCTGGCGGGGGGGGCAGTGGTCGCGATGCTCATCAGGTCCGGCTGCCCCTTTTGTCGCTATGCCGCCTGCTCCCGGGCAAGCAGGAACCGGCGCACATGCGGAAGCACCTGTTCGGTCGCCTCGATGAAAATCGCATGTTTCAACTCCGGAAGGACCACCAGTTCCGCCTCGGGCATTGCCCCGGCGATCAGCCTATTGAGACGGGGATTGCAGCCGCCGTCAAGCGCGCCGGTCAGAACCTGGGCGGATGCATGAATTTTATGCAGCCAGGGCGCCATTTCGGTTTCCGCATAGATATCAAATACATTCAGAAAGACATCCGCCGGGGTCTCAACCACCTGCTGCTTGCGCCAGGCGATCACATCCGGGCGGGCTGCCACGAAAGCATCGGTGAACCAGCGCGCGGTCAGCGTATCCAGCACCGGGCCGATGCCCTTTTCACGCATCGCCTGCACCACAGCCCTGACCTTCGCACTATCCTCTTCGCTGCGGAAGGCGGCGGTAGACCAGAGGCCCAGCGAGCGCACGCGATCAGGGAAACGCCGCGCATAGGCCGGGCCGATCATCCCGCCCAGCGAATGGCCGGCGAAATGAGCGCGCTCAATGCCCAGCTTTGCCCGCAGCGCCTCGAGATCATCGACAAGATCGTCAAGGCCAAAGCGACCGGCCGGCTGCGGGCTTTCCCCATGCCCGCGCAGATCATAGCTGATACAGGTGAAGCGGTCTTGCAGCCCTTCGACCAGGCGGGCAAAGGTGGCACGGCGCGCACCGATCCCGTGGATGAGAAAAAGCGGCGGGCCCTCGCCCGCCACTGAATAAGCGCAATCGATCGCGGCCATGGCTCACTCCGGTTTCGGGTCGGACCCGAGCCGCCCGCCAAAGGCCCAGTCGTGTTTCGCAACATCTGTAAAGACGATCTGAAGCGCTTCCGGCGTGCCACCGCAGGTTTCTACAAAGGCCCGGGTGAGGGCTTTGGCACAGGCGCGCTTCTGTTCGACAGTGCGACCTTCGAACATTTCGATACGGATCATTGGCATTTTCTGGTCCTTGCTTTCACTTATGCAACTTTTTGGCGAATGGGCCGGATCGAGGGCATGACCTCTGCCGCGAAGCGGCTCATCATATCAAGTGTGGCCTCCTGGGGCTGGCCGAAATTCGACGAGGCGATCACCTCATCGATCCCCAGTTCGGCATAACCGGACAGTCTGTCGATCATCTCGGCTCGCGTACAGATGAGCACGTTCTGGCGTAACTCCTCAACCGTCTGACGCCGCGGCAGCGGGCGGATCATGCCATGATCCACCAGGCCTGGCCCGCCAAAAACATTATCAAAGCTCTGGTAATAGTTATGCGCCCGGGCGGTCATCTGGTCCGCCTCTGCCTCATCACGGGCAAGCCATAGCGTGCGTTGCAGGGAGAGCCTCTGACGGTCCGGCCGGCCAGCCCGGGCACGGCCAGAGTGGAAGGCATCCACCTGACTGCGCAGGATCTCGTGGCTGGCCCCGAGCGGTGTGGTCTGGACAGAATAGCCCCTGGCCGCTGCCGCCTCGATCCCCGGCGGCGCCATGATCGCCAGCGCGAGCGGGATCGGATCTTCGGGGCGCGGCATCACTGTAAGCGCGTCAAAGCGATAGCGAGACCCCTCCCATGCGACTTCTTCGCGTGTCAGAAGCGCCTCGAGAACGGTAAGGCTTTCCTCGAAAATGGCCTTTGTATCTTCCATCGGGACGCCGATCCGGCCGGTTTCAAAACCAAATGCCCCCTTGCCGACCCCAAGAACCAGGCGCCCGTCACAAAGCGCCTGGGCCTGAACGACTTCACCGGCAAAGACCCGCATATCCCTGATCGGCAGCTGACAGATCGAGGTCGCAATCTCGAGGTCCCTGGTCACAGAGGCAATTCTGACCGCGAGTTGCAGCGGCGAAGGGACCAGTAGAATATTGATCAGATGATGTTCCGGGATTGCGACACCGCGATAGCCACAGAACTCGGCATGAATCGCCTGGTCGGTCATCTCACGGTAGAGCTGCTTGCCCCCGGTCTCCCGGCACAGGAGATGACTGCTGAGAAAATGTGAAAAATCCAATCGCCTTCCCTCCACTCTGCACGATCGTGCAATTGTACATCCGAACAAACATGTCAACAGAGAAGAACAGGCCGGGAAAAACCACCAGGCCAGGGGCGAAACCGAAAGAATGCAGAGAATTCGCCGGCCAGAGCCACCGGAGTTTTAAGGAAAACTCCGGGCCGGTTTCTGTACAGAAACCGGCTTCTATTCCAGCGTTGCGATCACGGCGCGCAGGGTCTCGACCCCCTCGCCCTTTTCGGAACTGGTCACGATGATTTCGGGATAGGCGGCCGGATGCTTTTGCAAGGCCTGTTTCACCTGCTCGATATTGGTCTCGCGGGTGGCGAGATTGACCTTATCCGCCTTGGTCATCACAACCTGGAAGGTCACGGCAGATCGGTCGAGCAGGCCCATGATCTCGTCATCTACCGCTTTCACACCATGGCGCGTGTCGATCAGAACAAAAGCACGGCGCAGGGTCTGACGCCCGGCAAGATAGGATTTCAGCAATTCCTGCCATTTGCGCACAATAGCCACCGGGGCTTCGGCGAAACCATAGCCGGGAAGGTCGACGAGATAGCGGCTGTCGCCTAGCGTAAAGAAGTTGATCTCCTGCGTCCGGCCCGGGGTATTCGACGCGCGCGCGAGGCTTTTGCGCGTGGTCAGGGCATTGATCAGGCTTGATTTCCCGACATTGGAGCGACCGGCGAAGCAGACCTCCACGCGGTCAGCTGGCGGCAGTGCCGCCATGGTGGTCACGCCCTTCACGAAATCGACCGGCCCGGCAAAAAGCAGCCGCCCGGTTTCGCGCGCCGCGTCCTCCGGTTCTGCAGCAAGGGTAAACGCCATCGTCATGCCAGTACCTCGACCCTGTCTTCCGGGCGGATCTCGCCGCCCTCCAGCACGGTGCCGAAGACACCGAAATCCTGCACGCCGACGGTTTCCATCAGCGCATCCAGCGTATCCGCGTCAACCAGACCGGTCTCCGGGTTCGACATGGTGGCACGGCAGCGCCCCACCCTTTCGCGGATCTCCAGCACGGTGGCGCCAATCCGCAACCGCCGTCCGACCCAGGTCATCTCTTCCCAGGGCGCGAAACCGTCAACCCAGAGATTGCCGCGCCAGCGATGGATCGAAAGGTCGCGCTTCATCTTCTGCCCGAGTGCGGCATTTGAGGCGAGGTTCTTGATCGAGAGGCTGGCATAGGCCGTGTCGGTCATTGCGCGATCCGGCGCGTGCACCAGGGCCACCGGGCGAAACCGCAGCTGCGGGCTGATCGGCAGTACCCAGTCGATCAGCTTTTCGCCTTCGCTTTCGGGAAAGAAGACCAGCGGCGGCAGGTCCGGATGGGTGAGGCGCATCTCGCCCGAGACCTCATCGAACCGCGCCTCGATCGCCATCAGCGTCGGGCTGCGCGCTGCACGCTGAAAGTTGATGCAGGGCATCCAGGACGGCGCCCCGGGATCAAATTTCGACAGGTCATGCGCAACCGCCCAGTGGCGATCCCAGGGCATCGCCTCGCCTTCCGACAGCCGAACGGACGCGAGCTGCTCGCGCCCGTGGGCCTTGATCGGGTGACGGAAGATCTGCGCGAGGCGCCCTTCACTGGTCATTTCTTTTTCGCACTGCCTTTATCAGCAAGCTTACCGGCGGGCGCTTTATTGGCATTGGCCGCCGCTTCCTTCTTGCGAAAGCCCGAACGGATATTGCCGAAGATATCCGGCTTATGCCCGTGGCTGCGCATGATGATGAACTGCTGCGAGAAGGTGATGACGTTGTTGGTGATCCAGTAAACCACCAGGCCCGAGGCAAAACCGCCAAGCATGAACATGAATACCCAGGGCATCCAGGCGAAGATCGAGGCCTGAACCGGATCGGTGGGCGCCGGGTTCAGCTTTTGCTGCAGCCACATGCTGATGCCGAGGAGGATCGGCAGCACACCGATAAACACCAGATGCAGGATCGAGCCGGTCGCAGGTGCATCCCAGGGCAGCGCGCCGAACAGGTTGAACAGCGAAGACGGATCAGGCGCCGAGAGGTCCTGCAGCCAGCCAAAGAAGGGCGCATGCCGCAATTCGATGGTGACGAAGATCACCTTGTAAAGCGAAAAGAAGATCGGAATCTGGATCAGGATCGGCAGACAGCCCGCCGCCGGATTGACCTTTTTATCGCGGTAAAGCTGCAGCATTTCTTTTTGCAGGCGCTGCTTATCTTCGCCAGCCCGTTCCTTGAGCGCCTCCATCTCGGGCTGCAGCTCTTTCATCCGCGCCATCGAGACATAGGATTTGTAAGCCAGGGGCAGCACGATCAGCTTCAGCACGAAGGTCAGTGCGATGATCGCAAGGCCCATATTGCCGATCAGACCATGGATCCAGTGCAGCAGCGCGAAGATCGGCTTGGTGAGGAAGTAGAACCAGCCCCAGTCAATCGAATCGATGAACCCGGGGATCGGGGCGCGGGCTTCGTCGACCTTGGCACCGAACAGTTTCGACACGAAGCCCGGCTCGTTCTGATAGTCGCGGATCGCTTCCCATTCCTTGGCGCCGACAAAAAAGCGGGTCGAGGTGGTGAGGCTTTGGCCCGGGGTCACGATCACAGTCGGCTGACGCGCCTCGGTCAGATAGAGGTCATGCGAGGCCACATATTTCGTAACCTGGGTGATCGGTTTGCCCTGTTCGGGCACCAGGAGCGACATCCAGTAGTGATCTGTAAAGCCAATCCAGCCGCCATCAGAGGCTTCGACGACACTGGCCGGGGCGGCCTCGCGTTCGACCGGGTCGAGGGCGACGATGTTTTTATAGGTCGTTTCGGTCAGCTTGCCATCGGCACGGGCAATGGCGCCTTCATGCAGGATGAAGAAGCTCTTCATATTCGCGGGCAGTCCATAGCGCTGGATCTGACCGTAATAGAACATCGAGGCATCACCGGTGCCGCTGTTCGCAACCGTCTCATTGACGGTGAACATGAACTCTTCATCCACCGAAATCTCGCGGGTGAAGGTCAGGCCCTTGCCATTGTCCCAGGTCAGTTTTGCAGGGTTGCCCGGCGACAGTGCGCCGGTGGTCACCGGCGTCCATTCGGTTTGCGCACCGGGCACATCGCCCTCGGTCAGCGAACCGGCGGGGCGCCAGCCAAACAGCGCAAACCATGCGCCCTGCTCGCCTTGCGGGGTCAGCAGGCGGACGATAGGCGAGTCATCCTCGATGGTCTCGTGATAATTTTTCAGACGCAGATCGTCGATACGTCCACCGCGCAGCGAGATCGAACCTTCCAGCTGCGGCGTTTCGACCCGCAGACGCGGCGCTTCGGGAACCGGCTCCGAACCTGCCACAGCACCCGCCTCAGGCAGAGCCGCACCGGGTTGTTCCGTGGTGGCGGTCTCAACCGGAGCCGTCGTTTCCGGAGGAGGGAAGAGCCAGAACCACACCAGGATGACCAGAGCGCTGAGCACCATGGCGAGAATGAGGTTCTTGTTGTTTTTCTCGTCCATATTCTGAACCGCTGCCGCATGTAAGGAAGGATCAGCGGTCTTCAACAGAAGGGGGGGCGAAAGGTCAAGCGGTTTCGCCGGAAAAGCCGGCGAACCGGCCCGGTATCCGGCTGATTAGCGCATTCCGGCCTGCCACAGCACAGCGCACTAAGCTGCAGGTCTCAACCGCCCCGCGCGCCAATCCGCGGGATCCGGTCGGGGCGGTTCTGGTGTTTACGGATCCATTCCAGCGTGTCTTCGGGGTTCAGCGGCCGTTCGATTCCATAGCCCTGCACAAAGCGGCAGCCAAGCTGGGACAACATGGAATGCTCGTTTGCGGTCTCCACACCTTCGGCCAGCGTCTCCAGCCCAAGCCGGTCCGCCAGCGAGATGATCGCCGACACCATGCGCTGCTGATCGCGATCCTGATCCACCCGGGTGACAAAGCTGCGGTCGATCTTCAGCCGGCGGACGGTAAAGCGCCGTATGGTTGAGATCGAAGCATGGCCGGTGCCGAAATCGTCAAGGTCGATGCCGCAGCCCATCGAGGCCAGCTGCGCTATATTCGACACGATCACGTCATTCTCGGCCTGGGCCACCACGGTTTCAAGGATCTCAACCGTGAGTCGGGCCGGTTTCAGATCGAACCTCTCCAGCTCCCAGCGGATACGGTCTGGCAGGCGCGGGTTGCGCAGTTCTGCCGCCGAGAAGTTGACTGAGACCGTGGGAACCTGCAGCCCCGCCTTGTCCCAGTCTTTCAGCGCGACCAGCGCATGGGACAGCATGGTCTCGCTCAGACGATCGCTCAGATCGCTGCTTTCGACCAGCGGCAGGAACTCTGCCGGCGAAAGCACGCCGCGCAGCGGGTGATGCCAGCGTGCCAGCGCCTCGAGCCCGGAAATCTCGCCGGTATCGGTGGAAATCTGCGGCTGGAACCAGGCGCGTATCTCTCCCTTATCGAGCGCCTCTTCGAGATCGTCGCGCAGCGCAGCGCGGACGACACTGCGTTCGGCCATATCACGCGAGAAGGCCCGGATCGCGCCCGGCCCGTGGCCAAGCGCCTCGTCTGCCGCCGCCTGCGCCGCATCGAGCAGCGATCGCCCCGTCGCCTCGGGTGAGTAGCCCCCGATACAGAACCCGATGGAGCAGGTGATATAAAGCCGCGCACCGCCAAGCGAAATCGGTTCCGCCACCGCATCCTGGAGCCGCGCACAAAGCTGAACCATGCTCTCCAGATCCAGCCGCCTGACCGGCGAGAGCACAACGACCGCCGAAGCGCCAAGCGGATTGGTCACAAGATCCCCCGCCCTCAGCGCGCCGCGAATGCGGTCCGTCGCGCGCTCCAGCACTTCGGTATGGGCGGCGCGGCCGTGTCGTTCCAGCGTATTGGTCAGGTTGTCGAACTGCACGATCAGGCAGGCCGTATTGCGCCCGTTATCCGTGACCAGCGGCAGCATCCGGTCCATCGCCGCAATCGCGCGCTGCAGCGATGTCCCTTCGTCCTTGTCCCCCAATGGCATCGGCGCCCGCAAAGGATCCGGCCCGGCGATGGCGATCACCAGCGGCAGGCCAAGCGCGAGAAAGATCAGCGCCCGCTCACCGCCCAGCCAGAACCCCGCAAGCGTGATCGCGGGCAGGAACAGAAGAAATTCCGGCCGCTGGAAACAGCCCAGGGCTTTCAGATACCTGCGGGTGCGGTCTGTGCTGGGAAGAGCCGACATACGGGAACCCTCTCTGATATGGCGCAGGGCCATCGCAGAACAGGATTGGCGAAACCTGTATGGGCTTTCTTAATCCGGAAGACGAAGTTGCTTCGCATTTTCCTCAACTTCTCCCGGTTCTCCGGTCATCAGCCCGAGGAAATCGAAGATGCCGGGGTCGGCAAGATGCGAGGGGCGGACATTCATCAGCGACCGGAACATCACCTGACGGCGACCCGGCGTGCGCGTTTCCCACTCATCAAGCAGCTTTTTCACCTGGGCCCGTTGCAGCCCTTCCTGGCTGCCACAGAGATCACAGGGGATGATCGGATAATTCATCGCGCGGGCAAAACGGTCGCAATCAGCCTCGGCCACAAAGGCCAGGGGCCGGTAAAGGAACAGATCGCCCTCTTCATTCACCAGCTTCGGCGGCATGCTCGCCAGCCGCCCCCCATGGAAGAGGTTCATGAAAAAGGTCTCGAGAATATCATCACGGTGATGCCCGAGCACCACGGCCGAACAGCCCTCTTCCCGCGCAATCCGGTAAAGATTCCCGCGTCTTAGCCTCGAACAAAGCGAACACATCGTCGCACCTGGCTTGATCTTCGCGGTCACCACCGAATAGGTGTCCTGATATTCGACCCGGTGCTCGACCCCCATTTTCGCCAGAAATTCCGGCAGCACGGTCGAAGGGAACCCCGGCTGCCCCTGATCGAGATTGCAGGCCAAGAGATCGACCGGCAAAAGCCCACGCCATTTCAGCTCATGCAAGACGGCGAGCAGCGTGTAGCTGTCCTTGCCGCCCGAGAGGCAGACAAGCCAGCGCGTCCCCGGCTGGATCATGCCATAGGTGTCGATTGCCTCGCGCACCTGGCTTACGAGGCGCTTTCTCAGCTTGCGGAACTCGGTCGATTTCGGAGCGCCATAAAACAGCGGATGAATATCGTCGGCCTCGTCCAGCATCGGTGCACCTTCATGTGTTCCTGCGGCCAGATGGCCGTTCAGCGTTAACAGGTCAAGCCCCTCACCCGCGCATCGGCCATCCCGACCTCACTGCAACAGCCGGGCACAGCAATCGATTCGCTTTTCAGCTCGCACCAACCCACGGGCGGGTCGTAAAGACCGGGGCCTTCAGACCACCGGGCAAACCGGCCCTGCCCAGCGGGAACGTCTTCGGGTCGTGGCCGTCGTTATAGCCTGTGCCATATGAATGTCGCCTGCGCAGATTTCAACGCTGGTTACCAGCCTGAACCAGGCCAGGCTGATGTTTTATCATGCCCGAAACGCCGCCGCACGGCGCCATATCGGAGTGACCTGTGCTGGCGCCCGGTAGGTTTGGGCCAAGGTCGCGCCTCGGGTCACATCACTCAGATGTTGACGAAGGCGTTCTCTGCACGGTGGGAAGGCCTGTGACACGCTCCCAATACTCGGCCGCTCTTGCCTCGAATGTGACACCTCTGCCATCTGACTGGTAGAGAGATCCCCTGGCCAGACCCGCCGCATAATTCTGTTCGACCCAGCCCCGAGGGTCATTATGCGGGTATCTGTAGCCGACGTGGCCGAGCTTGGCGGCGCCGGCGTAATGAGAGTCGCGCAGATGCAGGGGAACCGGTTTTGGCGCTTCTGAAGTCACCATCT
Organism: Pseudogemmobacter sp. TB195; assembly: GCF_058313095.1. NCBI lineage: Bacteria > Pseudomonadati > Pseudomonadota > Alphaproteobacteria > Rhodobacterales > Paracoccaceae > Pseudogemmobacter > Pseudogemmobacter sp. TB195. The sequence continues at coordinate 27,500 of NZ_JBZEGG010000027.1, read as the reverse complement.
TCATGGCCAGCCCGATGCCACGGCAGGCTGAATTCGACTTCGGCGCGAGGGCGATATGCAGCGCCGCATGGGCCAGGATAATCTGTGCCTCAGGATAACCGATCTTCTCCACTGCGTGCAGGGCGGCAACCGCAGTCTGCAGCGCAGTATTGTCAGCAAGGCCCACATCTTCCGAGGCATGGATCATCAGCCGTCGCGCAATGTAGCGTGGATCTTCACCGGCATGGATGAGCCGGGCCAGCCAATAAAGCGTGGCATCCGGATCCGAGCCTCTTGCCGCCTTGATCATCGCACTGACGACATCGTAATGCATATCGCCACTGCGATCATGGTTCACCGGCGCCGAGGCATAGACTTCCTCGATCATCTCACCGGTGATGACCACCCGCGCCTGGTCATGCCCGACCGCAAGGCTTTCAAGTGTCGTGAGCGCACGACGCGCGTCGCCACCGGACCGGCCTGCCAGCAGACGCATCTGTGCAGGCTCCAGGACCACTTCGATGCCCTCCTCTTTCAGATGGGCAAGGCCGCGCAGAAGGACACGTTCCATGTCTTCTATGGTCAGTGGTTCAAGCTTCAGAATATGCGAGCGCGATATCAGAGCGGGCGGCAACACGTGGTAGGGATTGCCGGTCGTCGCGCCGATGAAGTCGGCCGTGCCCTCCTCACAGATCGACAGGAGATCGTCGCATTGCGTCGCGCTGAAGCGGTGAACCTCGTCCACGAAGATCAGCAATGGCCGGATCCGGGCCTCATCCGCCAGTTCACGCAAATCCTTTACGCCGGCGCGGGTTGCGTGCAGCGGGCGGAATTCCTTGCCAAGCATATTGCCGACCGCCCTGGCAATCGAGGTCTTCCCGATGCCGGGAGGGCCGTAAAGGATCAGGCTGCCAAGCCGGCCGGCAGCGATCCGGCGGCGCAGCACCGAGCCGGGCTTAACGATATCGGGCTGGCCGAACACATCATCAAGCGTCTGCGGGCGCAGAACTGCGGCCAGCGGCTGTTTCGTCTGCCTGGGGGCACTGTCGAAAAGGTCGGACATGGGGATACCGGTTTTGAAGGATCTATCTCGAAGCCAGATTGCGATACCGGGCCGCCAGCCTCGCACCGGGCAAGACCTCGGGAGCCAGGGCCTGCCCCTGCCCTCTCACTCCTGAAAGCCTGTTCGGCCACAGCCGGCCGGCAGGGGGGCGCGGCACCCCGGCACCTGGGGGCTTCGGATCGGTGCGACCACCGGGGGAATCGAAGAGATCGGTCATGGGCGCAGCTTCGCATGAAGCGATCAGCGCCGGAAGCTCCGAGGTAAAAGCATAGCGCCCGAAAGGATAAGGCCCGCCCCTGACGATCAGAGGCGGGCCCTTTAGTCATCCCGATCCCAGACAGGCGGGGATCAGTCGCGCGAGATCACTCTTCAGCGGCTTCCAGACGGGCGCGGTCAGCGGCGCCTTTGGCCGAAGTGTCACGGTCAACGAATTCGATGATCGCCATCGGAGCCATGTCGCCATACCGGAAACCGGCTTTCAGGACGCGCACATAGCCGCCCTGACGATCTTTGTAACGCGGGCCGAGAATCGCGAACAGCTTCTCGACGTCTTTGTCTTCTTTCAGCTGGGCGGCAGCCTGACGACGGGCGTGCAGGTCGCCACGCTTTGCCAGCGTGATCAGCTTCTCGATGATCGGACGCAGTTCCTTCGCCTTCGGAAGGGTGGTCTTGATCTGCTCATGCTCGATCAGCGAGCCGGACATATTCGAGAAAAGCGCCTTGCGGTGCTCATGGGTGCGGTTGAGGCGACGATAGCCGCGGGCGTGACGCATGGGTCTCTCCTATAGCGTTTTTTACTTTGTGTTGCCGGTCTGCGTTGGACCGGCGTCGTTGGGGCGGGATTGCCCGGATCGTCTCACCACCCTCAAACACAGGTCGCGCGGCGGGGGGTCCGGGGGGCCTTAGCCCCCCGGCCTTGTTCAGTCAACCGGTGATGCGGCTCAGAACTGATCCTCAAACCGCTTGGCCAGATCTTCGATATTTTCCGGCGGCCAGTCTTCGACTTCCATCCCGAGATGCAGACCCATGCCCGAAAGCACTTCCTTGATCTCGTTCAGCGATTTGCGGCCGAAGTTCGGGGTGCGCAGCATCTCGGCTTCGGTCTTCTGGATCAGATCGCCGATATAGACGATATTGTCGTTCTTCAGGCAGTTTGCCGAACGGACCGACAGTTCCAGCTCGTCGACTTTCTTCAGCAGCAGCGGGTTGAATTCGAGGCCCGAATCCACTTCGCCACCACGTGCCGCTTCCGGCTCGTCGAAGTTCACGAACACCGCCAGCTGGTCTTGCAGGATGCGCGCAGCATAGGCCACAGCGTCATCCGGCGTCAGCGAGCCGTCGGTTTCGATCTTCATCGTCAGCTTGTCATAGTCGAGCACCTGACCCTCACGGGTCGGCTGCACTTCATAGGACACGCGCTTGACCGGCGAATAGATCGCATCGATCGGAATCAGGCCGATCGGCGCATCTTCCGGGCGGTTCTTATCGGCAGAGACATAGCCCTTGCCGGTGCTCACGGTTAGTTCCATGAACACGTCTGCCCCGTCGTCGAGGTGGCAGATCACGTGATCCTTGTTCAGCACTTCGATGCCGTTGGTCTCGGAAATCGCGCTCGCGGTGACAACACCGGGGCCACGGGCCGAGATCGAAAGACGCTTCGGCCCTTCGACATCCATCTTCAGCGAAACGCCTTTGAGGTTCAGAACGATATCGGTGACATCCTCGCGGACGCCCGGCACCGAGGAGAACTCGTGCAGGACATTGTCGATCTGGACGCTGGTGATCGCGGCGCCCTGCAGCGACGACAGCAGAACGCGACGCAGCGCATTGCCGAGCGTGAGGCCGAAGCCCCGCTCCAGCGGCTCTGCGATGACCGTGGCAACGCGGCCTGCGTCACTCCCCGGTTTCACGACCAGCTGGGTCGGTTTGATCAGTTCCTGCCAGTTCTTGTGGATCATGCTTATGCCTCCATACCTGCCATCGCTTCCATGTTCCGGGTGAAGCGCGGCGCCCGAGGGTCTTTAACGAAGTCTGAGAACCAGACCGTCAAACAGGAACACCCGGGCCATGCACCAGCACGGCCCGGGCTTGATCTTGAAAGATCAGACGCGGCGACGCTTCGGCGGGCGGCAACCATTATGCGCCAGCGGGGTCACGTCGCGGATCGAAGTGATGGTCAGACCAATGGCCGACAGCGCGCGGAGCGCCGATTCACGACCCGAACCCGGGCCCTGAACTTCGACTTCCAGCGTTTTCACGCCATGTTCCTGCGCCTTGCGGCCGGCGTCTTCAGCAGCCATCTGGGCAGCGTAAGGCGTCGATTTGCGCGACCCCTTGAAGCCCATGGTCCCGGCCGACGACCAGGAAATGGCATTGCCCTGAACGTCCGAGATCAGGATTTTGGTATTGTTGAACGACGAGTTCACATGAGCAACGCCTGCGGCGATGTTCTTGCGCTCTTTACGCTTGCCACCGCGGGCGGCTTTCGGATCACGTGCCATGTGTCAGGCCTCCCCTTACTTCTTCTTGCCAGCGATGGCCTTTGCGGGGCCTTTGCGGGTGCGAGCGTTGGTGTGGGTCCGCTGACCACGCACCGGGAGACCGCGACGATGGCGCAGACCGCGATAGCAGCCGAGATCCATCAGGCGCTTGATGTTCATCGAGGTTTCGCGACGCAGGTCGCCCTCGACGGTGAAGTTCGCGTCGATATATTCGCGGATCGCCAGCACTTCTGCATCCGAGAGATCATTCACGCGGCGCGCCGGGTCAATGTTCAGCGCGGTGACGATCTGGCTCGCGATATGCGAGCCGATGCCGGTGATATACTGAAGCGCAATCGGAACGCGCTTATTGGTGGGGATGTTAACGCCAGCAATACGTGCCACGCGTGATTTCCTTTCGTTGCGGTTCCGTAGCTCCAGAACCTTTTTTCACAACCGGCCAGCAAAACTGTTCCGGCCGATTCGATCTTCCCGAAATGGGAAACCCCGGAGCGGTGATTCCACCCCGGGACGCTGTGCAATATGGTCAAATGCCCTGCGGGTCAAGGCCCCGCGCCGGATTTTCATGCCTTGTCAAGAACTTTCGCGATATCAGCGGCAACGCTCTCCATCGCGGCCATGCCATCAACCTGGGTCAGACCGCCCTTGGCATAGTAATACCCGAGCAGCGGCGCCGTCTGCTTGTAATATTCCCGCAGACGTTTGGCGAAGACTTCGGGATTGTCATCCGGGCGCACAGCCTCGCCCGCAGACGCAGCCTCTTCGGCACGTTTCACGATACGTCCCACCAGAGCCTCATCATCCACCACCAGCTCGATCACCGCATCAAGCTTTGTGCCCTTGGCCGCGAGCAATTCGCCCAGGGCATCGGCCTGGGCCAGGGTGCGCGGAAAGCCATCAAAGATGAAACCACCGGCCGCGCCACGATCCAGCTGTTCGGCGATCAGGCCGATCACGATCTCATCGGTCACCAGTTGCCCGGCATCCATGATCGCAGCAACCTTCTTCCCCATTTCGGTGCCCGAGCTTTTGGCGGCGCGAAGCATGTCGCCGGTCGAAAGCTGAACCATGCCGCGCCCGGTTTCGAGCCGCTTGGCCTGGGTGCCTTTGCCGGCCCCGGGGGGGCCAAGCAGGATGATATTCTTCGCCAAAGCGTTGTCCTTTCCCTCAGGCCAGCACGCCTTCGCGTGCAGGCTCTCCCTTAACCTCGGGCTTAGCGGCGGGCCGGCGCGCGCGGGCCCGTCTTACGCTTGCCGCGCAGCTGCGACTTTTCGATCAGGCTTTCATACTGATGTGCCAGCAGATGCGACTGAACCTGGTTGATCGTGTCCATCGTCACCGACACCACGATCAGAACCGACGTGCCGCCAAAGTAGAAAGGCAGACCGATATTGGCGATCAGGAATTCCGGCAGCAGACAGACGGCAGCCAGATAGGCCGACCCCAGAACAAGCACGCGATTGGTCACATAGGTGAGGTAATCTTCGGTCTTCTTGCCAGGGCGGATGCCCGGGATAAAGCCGTTCTGCGTCTTCAGGTTCTCGGCCACTTCATCAACTTTGAAGCTGACATTATGGGTGTAGAAATAGCTGAAGAACACGATCAGCAGACCCAGAGCCAGGGCGTGCAGCGGCGTGCCGTAGCCCAGATACAGCGCAATCCAGCTGATCACCGGGTTCGTTGTATTGCCCGAGAAAGTGCCGATGGTGGTCGGCAGCAGAAGGATCGACGAGGCGAAGATCGCCGGGATAACGCCGGCCGGGTTGACCTTGATCGGCAGATGCGACGAGCCGCCGTCATAGACCTTCATCCCCACCTGGCGGCGCGGATACTGGATATGGATCTTGCGCAAAGCGCGTTCCATGAAGACGACGAAGGCGATGACGATGATCACCATCACGATCACGCCAAGGATCACCGGGGTCGAGATCGCGCCCGAACGGCCCTGTGCGAGGAAGTTCATCAGCGCGGCCGGGATCTCGGCGACGATACCGACGAAGATGATCAGCGAGATGCCGTTGCCGATGCCGCGGGCGGTGATCTGCTCGCCCAGCCACATCAGGAACATGGTGCCGCCGACCAGGGTGATCACCACGCCTGCGATGAAGAACATTCCCGGATTATGTGCCAGATCACCAGCCTGCAGCGAGGCGGCGATGCCGTAAGCCTGGAAGACCGCCAGCAGCACGGTGCCATAGCGGGTATACTGGTTCAGCTTCTTGCGACCCAGCTCGCCCTCTTTCTTGAGGTTCTTCCAGGGCTCATACATCGTGCCCAGCAGCTGGACGATGATCGAGGCCGAAATATAGGGCATGATGCCAAGGGCGAAGATGCCCATCCGGCTCATGGCGCCCCCGGTAAACAGGTTCAGCATCCCGCCGATCCCCTGCCCCACCTCGGCCCAGGTGCGCCGCAAAGCCTCACCCTCGATGCCAGGCACCGGGATATAGGTGCCAAGCCGATAGATGATCAGCAGGCCGATGGTAAAGAAGATGCGTTGGCGAAGATCGGTCGCCTTGGCCAAAGCCCCCCAGGAGAGGTTGGCGGCCATTTGCTCTGCGGCAGATGCCATTTCCGGTCTCTTTCATGGACAGCGCCGCCGGACCGTTTTATCCGGGTCCGGCGGCGCAGGAAAACGTGAGTGAGATGTAAGCGACGATGACGCCGCTCACAACCGCTTTGTTGGCTTATTCAGCCGCAGCGTCAGCCTTCACCGTGATCGAGCCGCCAGCGGCCTTGATGGCCTCGACAGCAGCGGCCGAAGCGCCGGTCACGTTCAGTTTGACAGCCGATTTGATCTCGCCCTTGTTCAGGATGCGGATACCGTCGCGCTTGTTGGTGGTCAGGCCAGCTGCAACCAGCGCGTCCTCGTTGATCTCGGCTTTGATGTCGAGTTTGCCCATATCGATGAATTTCTCGATCAGGCCAAGGTTGACGACTGCGTATTCCTTACGGTTCGGCTTCGAGAAGCCGCGCTTGGGCAGGCGGCGATAGAGCGGCATCTGGCCACCCTCGTAACCACCAATAGCCACACCCGAACGGGATTTCTGGCCTTTGATACCGCGCCCTGCGGTTTTACCTTTGCCCGAACCCGGACCGCGTGCCACGCGCTTTTTCTTACGGGCGGCGCCGGCGTTGTCGTGAAGTTCATTCAGTTTCATGTCGCATACTCCTGGCCGGAACGACCCCGCCTGCGACGGATGGGGCCAACACGGCATTTCTTGGTTGTGAGTCGCAGCCCGCTGGGCCACGCTGGCGCCTATAGACCACCACCCAGCCCCTGGCAAGCCCGGCGTCACTACTGGCGCCTGACCCCTGAGCGCGGCACGGTCGGACATCACCCCTGGCCGGGGCACGAACCCGGCCATTTGCTCAGGATCCGCTATGACCGCCTCCCCTTCCGCTGCCCGCCTTACTGCCCTTGTCGCAGCCCTCAGCCTGTCACTCTCGCCGCTTGCAGCTGTTGCGCAAGAGCCGGCTGCGCCCGGCGGGGCAGCCCTGCCCGAAGCCGCGAGCGCAGCCGAGGCCCCCGCCACGACCGAAGATTATGTCGCCGCAGTGATCGCACGGATCAACAGTGTCAGGCTGAACACCGCGACGCTGAGAGACGCAGGCATAGCCGGTGACTTCACGACACGCGTCGACTTTACCACCGGCGCCGATGGCCGCCTCGTCTCCAGCGCGGTCTCGGAAAGCTCGGGTCAGCCGATGTTCGACAATATCGCCATGGCCCAGATCCGGTCCGCCGAGCCCTTCCCGCTATTCGCGCCGGATATGGGCGATGCGGATCGCAGCTTCTCGATCCTCGTCACCAGCAATATCCCCGCCCTGCCGGAATCCCCCGCCGAAGAGGACGCAGAACCGGCGGCAGAGTAACTCAGAGGCTGGCCAGCCAGTCACACCAGACCGAGGGCGCGCTGCGGCTCAGGGCGATGTCGCGGGCGCGCTCCGCCATGTCCCGGATCCCGGCCCCGCCGGTCGCAATGTGTTCCATCGCGGCGGCCAGCGCCTCCGGGCTTGCGGGCGGCAGCAAAAGAGCGGTGGCCGGGTCGACATAATCCCGCACCCCGAGCGAATCGGTGATCGCCAGCGGCACGCCCAGCATCTGGGCGCCAACCAGCGTGATATGGCCATTGGGCGTGCGGCCCTCGCGCAGCGGCAACAGCATCCCGGCTGCGCCGCTGACCAGCCCCCAGGCCTCGGCCGCCGGCAGATTGGTAAAGGCCTTTACATTGGGCGGCAGTTCCAGCCCGGCAAGGTTATAGGGCCGCGCGATCACCACCAGCCGCAGATCGGGCCGCAGCAGCGCGGCCTGCAGCAGCGTCGGGTAGTCGCGCCCTTCGCCGCCGAGCGCCACCAGCCAGGGCTGATCGAAGGGCGCCGCCACCGACCCGGGTCGTGGCACCTCCATCGCCCAGGGCAGGAAGGTGAATCGCTCGGGCGGCAGGCCAAAATGGCGCGCATAGAGGTCGCGCTCAAAATTCGAGAAGATGACGAATTCATCGACACGGGACAGGGCCGCGCGATAGGCGCGCAGTTTTTGCCCCTGCGGCAGATCGGTAAAATTGAAGGCAAATGCGATATGCCTTATCGCTGCCCCGCTGCGTGATCCCGGCCCCGCCAGCATGGCCAGCCGCAACGTCGCGCCCGGCAAATGGCTGACCAGCACCGCGTCTGACCGCCCTCGCGCCGCCCTGACCGCGCGGCGCGCCGCAGCCCATGAATTCAGCCGGAGCCCCCAGGAGCGGCTTCCCGGGGCGATGACATGGCATTCCGAACTCAACCCCGGGGTCTGGCAGGACGGATCCGGAAAACGCCAGTCAGGCCCCATCAGTTCGGAAAAATTTACCAGATGCACGCGCGGCCCCTTCGTATTGCGGCGCCATCCTGGCGGCAGTGGCGCAAAAAGAAAACGCCCCGGTCGCGGGGACCGGGGCGTTTTCAGAAATCGTCAGAGGCTCAGCCGCGCTCTTCGATGATCTTCACAAGATGCGGGATCTTGTTGACCATGCCGCGCACTGCCGGAGTATCTTCCAGCTCGCGGGTGCGGTTGATTTTGTTCAGGCCAAGACCGATCAGGGTCTGGGTCTGGATCGCAGGGCGGCGGGCTGCCGAGGCGTATTGCTGGACGACGATGGTTTTCTTGGCCATTTCGATCAGCCTCCCACAGCTTCGGGAGCCGCTTCGGTTTCCGGCTTACGCAGGATCTCGGCGACTTTCTTGCCACGACGCGCAGCAACCGAACGCGGCGAGTTCTCTTTCGAGAGGCCTTCGAAGGTGGCGCGGATCATGTTGTAGGGGTTCTGCGAGCCGAGCGACTTCGCAACAACGTCCTGCACACCGAGCATCTCGAAGACAGCGCGCATCGGGCCGCCGGCGATGATACCGGTACCTGCAACAGCGGTCCGCATCACGACTTTACCAGCGCCGTGACGGCCCTCGATGTCGTGGTGCAGCGTGCGGGCGTCTTTCAGCTGCACACGGATCATCTGGCGCTTGGCCTGCTCGGTGGCTTTACGGACAGCCTCCGGCACTTCTTTCGCCTTGCCCTTGCCGAAACCAACGCGGCCGCGCTGATCGCCGACAACGACGAGCGCTGCAAAGCCAAAGCGCTTACCGCCCTTGACGGTTTTCGACACGCGGTTGATCGCGACGAGGCGATCTGCGAATTCCGGGGTCTCTTCGCGACGGTCGTCACGACGCTCCCGGCGGTTATCACGTTCTGCCATGTGACAGAGTCCTTTCCGTGAGTGGCACGGGCGAGCCGCGCCTGATTTGGGTCAATCCTAGTGAGTGACGGCCACAGGGGCCGCCCTCCCGGATCATCGGGGTGGCGTGACCGCCACCCGCAGGATCAGAACTTGAGGCCGCCTTCGCGTGCAGCTTCTGCCAGGGCTTTGATTTTGCCATGGAACAGGAAGCCACCGCGGTCGAAGTAAACTTCTTTCACACCGGCTGCTTTGGCGCGTTCTGCAATCGCTGCACCCACTTTCGCGGCTGCTTCGACGTTGTTCTTGCCAACGACGCCCAGTTCTTTTTCCAGCGAAGACGCGGCTGCCAGGGTCACGCCCTTCACATCGTCGATCAGCTGAACGCTGATGTTTTTCGACGAGCGGTGAACGGAGAGACGCAGACGACCTGCATTCGCCGATTTGATTTTGTTCCGTACGCGCAAGCGGCGCTTCAGGAACAGCTCTCGTTTGTTCAAAGCCATTTTTGCGCCCCTTACTTCTTCTTGCCTTCCTTGCGGAAGACGAACTCGCCCTTGTAGCGGATCCCTTTGCCCTTATAGGGCTCGGGACGCTTCCAGTTGCGGATGTTCGCTGCCACCTGGCCGACTTCCTGCTGATCGATGCCCTCGACGGTGATCTCGGTGGGCTTCGGGGTCGTAACGGTGATCCCCTTCGGCACTTCGAAATTCACTTCATGCGAGAAGCCCAGAGACAGTTTCAGAACATTGCCAGCCATCGCCGCGCGATAACCAACGCCCTGAATTTCCATCTCTTTCTTGAAGCCGGTGGTCACACCGGTCACAAGATTTTCGATCATCGAACGCGACATGCCCCATTGCTGACGGGCAATTTTGGAAAGGCCACGCGGGGTGACTTTCACTTCATTGCCCTCAACAGTGACCGACACATTGTCGCCAGCGGTGAAGGAACGGGTGCCTTTCGGCCCCTTGACTTCGATGGTCTGGCCGGAAACGGACGCGGTAACGCCCTTTGCCAGCTCTACGGGTTTTTTGCCGATACGAGACATTAAACCCTCCTCAGAAGACGGTGCAAAGCACTTCGCCGCCAACATTGGCCGCGCGCGCATTTGCATCCGAGAGAACGCCCTTCGGGGTCGAGACGATCGCGACGCCAAGCCCGTTGCGGACCGACGGCAGATCTTCGACGCCCATATACACGCGACGGCCCGGCTTGGAGACCCGCTTCAACTCGCGGATAACCGGCTCGCCTTCGTAGTATTTCAGGCTGATGGTGAATTCGCCCTGACCATTCGAGGTCTCGGCCTTTTCATAACCGCGGATGTAACCTTCTGCGAGCAGCACGTCGAGGACGCGGGCACGCAGGGTCGAAGCCGGGGTCGAAACCGTGGACTTGCCGCGCAGCGACGAGTTACGGATACGGGTCAGCATATCGCCGATGGGATCATTAACAGGCATCTGCTCTCTCCCTTACCAGCTCGACTTGACCATGCCCGGGATCTGGCCGAACGAGGCCAGGTCACGCAGCTTGATCCGCGACAGTTTCAGCTTACGGTAGTAAGCATGCGGACGACCCGTCAGCTGGCAACGGTTGTGCATGCGCACAGCCGAAGAGTTGCGGGGCATCTCAGCCAGTTTCAGAGTCGCCGCAAAGCGCTCTTCAATCGGCTTCTCTTGGTCATTGATCACCGCCTTGAGTGCAGCGCGCTTGACAGCATGACGAGCCGTCAGCTTCTCGCGCTTCACTTCGCGGTTCACCATGGATTTCTTAGCCATGTTTCAGGTTCCTCGCGATCAGGCCGTGAACGGCATGTTGAAATGCTTCAGCAGGGATTTTGCTTCGGCATCCGACTTGGCGTTCGTGCAGATGATGATGTCCATACCCAGAACCTCATCGACTTTGTCGAATTCGATTTCCGGGAAAACGATGTGCTCTTTCAAGCCCATGGCGTAGTTGCCATTGCCGTCAAACGAGGTGCCTTTCACGCCGCGGAAGTCGCGGACGCGCGGCAGGGCCACGTTGATCAGACGATCAAGGAATTCATACATCTTGTCGCCGCGCAGCGTGACTTTGGTGCCGAGCGGCATCTCTTCACGAACGCGGAAGCCTGCGATGGATTTCTTGGCCTTGGTGATGACGGCCTTCTGGCCGGCGATCAGCGAAAGCTCCTCGGAGGCCTGTTTGACCTTCTTGGTGTCTTTCACCGCTTCACCAACGCCCATGTTCAGGACGATCTTTTCCAGACGCGGGATCTGCATGTCGTTCTTATAGGAGAATTCCTCCTTCAGAGCGGCGCGGATCTTGGTCTTGAACTCAGCCTTCAGACGCGGGGTATAGGTTGCTTTATCCGACATCAGATAGCCTCCCCGGTGGTCTTGGCGAAGCGGATCTTCTTGCCGTCTTCCTCACGGAAGCCAACGCGGGTCGCTTTGCCGTTTTTGTCCAGGAGCGCGAGGTTCGACAGGTCGATCGGCATCGCTTTCGGGATGCGGCCGCCCTGGCTGCCTGCGGATTGCTTGGTGTGACGGATCGCGATGTTCACGCCATCAACCACAGCTTTGCCGGCTTTCGGCGAAACAGACGAGATCTCGCCTTGTTTGCCCTTGTCCTTGCCGGTCAGAACGACGACGGTGTCGCCTTTTTTCAGCTTAGCAGCCATATCACAGCACCTCCGGCGCCAGCGAGATGATCTTCATGAAGTTCTTCGCGCGCAGCTCACGAACCACCGGCCCGAAGATACGGGTACCGACCGGCTCGCCCTGATTGTTCAGGATGACGGCAGCATTGCGGTCGAAACGGATGGCGGTGCCATCTTCACGACGAACTTCTTTCGCGGTGCGAACGACGACGGCTTTACGCACGTCACCTTTCTTCACGCGACCTTTAGGAATCGCCTCCTTGACCGACACCACGATGATGTCGCCCACGGATGCGTAGCGGCGGTGCGAGCCGCCCAGAACCTTGATGCACTGAACCCGGCGGGCGCCGGAGTTATCAGCTACATCCAGATTGGTCTGCATCTGGATCATTTGGTTTCTCCCGACCTTCGGGGACAGCGATCAACCGCCCCGGGGTATCGCTCAGTTGTAGCTGAACGGTATGGAGAGGACTGATTGCTCAGGCCTCGACCACCACCGTCCAACGCTTCGTCTTCGAAATCGGCGCGCACTCTTCGATACGAACAGTGTCACCCACTTTGAATTTGTTTTCCGCGTCATGGGCGCGGTATTTCTTCGACTTACGGACCGTTTTCTGCAGCAGCGGGTGCTTGAAACGACGCTCGACCGAGACAGTGATGGTCTGCTCGTTCTTGTCGGAGGTCACGGTGCCAGTCAGGATGCGCTTCGGCATGGGTCTGATCCTTACTTCGCAGCTTCAGCGGCTTTTTGGCCGAGAACGGTTTTGATACGGGCCACTTCGCGGCGCACGGTGCGCATGCGGGCGGTGTTCTCAAGCTGGTTGGTCGCTTGCTGGAAGCGCAGATTGAACGCTTCTTTCTTGAGCGCAACAAGGCTGTCACGCAGCTGGTCCGGGGTTTTCCCGGTCAGTTCTTTGGCGGTCATTCGCCTTTTCCTTTTACATTCACCAGAGGGCCCCGACATGTGGCCGGGTGACCTTTGACCTGGTGGATCAATGAATCACCTGCGAATCCCGGTCACCCGGAATCCGCAGGATGGGTTCCCCTACAGGAGGCATCGATAAAGGGCAAGCCAAATCCCCTGATTTTCCTGGCGGGACTGCTGCACTCAGCCGAACTGGGCCGAGTCAAGCGTCAGCGGCGCGATCACCAGCCGGTGAACGCCACCGGCCTCCTGCACCCGGGCGGCAATCGCTTCGGGCGCCGGCAGCGGGCGGCGTGACGAGAGCAGGGTCTCGTAGCGACGCATACCGCTTTCCTGATCCATCTGGTAGCCGACGGCGCCACAACGGATGCCCTGCCGCGCCAGGAGCTCTTCCAGCTCGCCGACGGTCAGTGTTGCTGCCGTGGTCAGCTCGACCTCAAGCCGCGCAACAGGCGAAGGCGGCGCGAGCCACTGAAACACACGCAGCACCACAAGGACCAGTACGGTGATCGCCGCACCGACGAGGCCCAGCCCCAGCAGGCCGGTCCCGAATACAATCCCGAGCGCAGCCGTCAGCCAGAGCGAGGCGGCAGTGGTCAGCCCCTGAACCGAGCCGCCCTCGCGAAAGATCACCCCTGCCCCAAGAAAGCCCACCCCGGTCAGGATCGCATGTGGCATCCGCGACATGTCCGAGACCACCTGGGTCCCTGCCGGCAGATAGGCCACCCATTCCGCCATCCTCAGCCCGAGAATGGTCATCAGGGCCGCAGCAAAGCATAACAGCGTGTGGGTTCTGATCCCGGCGGGCTTGCGGTTCAGCTCTCTCTCCGCCCCAATCAGCCCTCCGGCCACGAGGCTGCACATAAGCGGGATCATCACATCGCGATCCTGCAATGCGGTCAGAACGGTCTCAGGGGTCATGGAAAGCTCCGGTCAGAGGTGTCGTGCTCAACCCCGGTCCTCAAGAACAGTTCCCCCCGGCCCTGAGCCGCCGGTGACTTATCGCCTGTCACCGCGACCACAAACGAAAAGGCCCCGGCGCAATCGCGCCGGGGCCCCTCTAAGCCCGGATACGGGCCTGTTCTTACCAGTCTTCGCGCGCGACGATGCGCGAGGTGACCGGCAGTTTCATCGCGCCGAGACGCAGGGCTTCACGAGCGATTTCCTCGTTCACACCGTCGATCTCGAACATGATGCGGCCAGGCTTCACCTTGCAGGCCCAGTAATCGACCGAGCCCTTACCGGACCCCATCCGGACCTCGGTCGGCTTTGCCGAAACCGGGGTATCCGGGAAGATACGGATCCAGACACGGCCCTGACGCTTCATGTGACGGGTGATCGCGCGGCGGGCCGCTTCGATCTGCCGCGCCGTGACGCGCTCGGGTTCGGTCGATTTCAGAGCAAACGAGCCGAAGTTCAGGGTGGAGCCGCCTTTGGCTTCGCCCTTGATGCGGCCCTTGTGCATCTTGCGGAATTTAGTGCGCTTTGGTTGCAGCATTGTTCAATACTCCTCAGGCGCGCTCACGGTCGCCACGCTCACGGCGCGGACCGCGGGGTGCCGGAGCATCCGCTGCCTCTGCCAGGCGACGATCGTGGGCTTGCGGATCATGCTCAAGGATTTCGCCTTTGAAGATCCAGACTTTCACACCGATGATCCCATAGGGGGTTTCGGCTTCCGACAGCGCATAGTCGATGTCAGCACGAAGCGTATGCAGCGGCACGCGGCCTTCACGGTACCATTCGGTACGCGCGATTTCCGCACCACCCAGACGACCAGCCACGTTCACACGGATGCCGAGGGCGCCCATGCGCATCGCGTTCTGCACGCCACGCTTCATCGCACGACGGAACGACACACGACGCTCCATCTGTTGTGCGATCGACTCGGCCACCAGCTGGGCATCGACTTCGGGCTTGCGCACTTCGACGATGTTCAGATGCAGGTCCGAGGCGGTGAAGGCCGCGACCTTCTTGCGAAGCGTCTCGATGTCAGCGCCTTTTTTGCCGATGATCACACCCGGACGCGCCGAGTAGATGGTCACGCGGCACTTACGGTGCGGACGCTCGATGACGACTTTCGAGATGCCGGCCTGTTTGGCTTCCTTGTGGATGAACTCACGGATGCGGAGATCTTCCAGAAGCAGGTTGCCGAAATCTTTCGATTCAGCGAACCAGCGGCTGTCCCAGGTACGGTTGACCTGAAGGCGCATGCCGATCGGATTGACCTTCTGACCCATTATGCCGACTCCCCGGACTGACGAACCTTGATGGTGATTTCGCTGAACGGCTTCATGATTTTGCCGAAGCGACCACGAGCCCGCGGACGGCCCCGCTTCATCACCAGGTTCTTGCCGCACCAGGCTTCCGCCACGATCAGGCTGTCAACGTCGAGACCATGGTTGTTCTCGGCATTGGCAATCGCGGATTGCAGGACTTTCTTCACTTCGCCAGCGATACGACGCTTGGAGAAGGTGAGGTCGGCCAGCGCCTTGTCGACTTTCTTGCCGCGGATCAGACCCGCAACCAGATTCAGTTTCTGGGGCGAGGTGCGCAGCATACGTGCCACGGCCATCGCCTCATTATCCGCCACGCGGCGCGGATTCTTTTCCTTACCCATGGCTTACTTCCTCTTGGCTTTTTTGTCGGCAGCATGCCCGTAATAGGTACGGGTCGGCGAGTATTCACCGAATTTCTGACCGATCATGTCCTCGGTCACCGCGACCGGAACGTGTTTTTTGCCGTTATAGACGCCGAAGGTAAGTCCGACGAATTGCGGCAGGATGGTGGAACGGCGCGACCAGATCTTGATCACTTCGTTCTTGCCCGACGCGCGCGACGCTTCTGCCTTTTTCAGGACATAGCCATCGACAAACGGGCCTTTCCAGATGGAACGTGCCATGGATCAGCGCCCTTTCTTCTTGGCGTGACGCGAGCGGACAATGTATTTGTCCGTCGTCGAGTTGGTGCGCGTACGGGCGCCCTTGGTGGGTTTGCCCCAGGGCGTAACCGGGTGACGACCACCGGAGGTCCGGCCTTCACCACCACCATGCGGGTGGTCGATCGGGTTCATCGAGACGCCGCGGACAGTCGGACGCACGCCCTTGTGGCGCATACGACCGGCTTTACCGAAGTTCTGGTTCGAGTTGTCGGGGTTCGACACGGCACCGATGGTTGCCATGCATTCCTGACGGACCAGACGCAGCTCGCCCGACGAGAGGCGGATCTGCGCATAGGAGCCGTCACGACCGACGAATTGTGCGTAGGTGCCTGCGGCGCGAGCCAGCTGACCACCTTTGCCGGCTTTCAGTTCCACGTTGTGCACGATGGTACCGATCGGCATGCCCGAGAAAGGCATCGCATTGCCGGGCTTCACGTCGACTTTGGCGCCGGCGACAACAGAGTCACCAACGGCAAGACGCTGGGGCGCGAGGATATAGGCCTGCTCGCCGTCAGCATAGCGCACCAGCGCGATGAATGCGGTGCGGTTGGGGTCGTACTCGATCCGTTCGACGGTCGCGGCGACATCCCATTTTGCGCGTTTGAAATCCACGATGCGGTAGAGGCGCTTTGCCCCGCCGCCCTGGTGGCGCACAGTAATCCGTCCGGTATTGTTCCGACCACCATGTTTACGCAGACCTTCGGTCAGCGCTTTAACAGGGCGGCCCTTCCACAGCTCCGAACGGTCGATCAGAACCAGCCCGCGCTGGCCTGGCGTCGTAGGTTTATAAGACCTGAGTGCCATGTTCTCTGTCTTCCGTTTGCTTCATGGGCCATAAGTGCCGCCCGCTGATCTTGCGACCTGAAGGTGGCTTTTCGGCCCGGGGTTAAGGGCTCCGAAGATCCCCGGCTGAGTTGCCTTGCCCCTTCAGGTGAAAGAGGTCGGCAAAACCAAAGACCCCCGGACGAATCCGGGGGCTTTGGGATGGAGGGCTGGTAACAGAAAGAAGTTGAGGCGGCAACCGCTCTGTGCGCTTTTTCCGCTCCCCCTGCCCCGCCCTAGCGCTGCGCGGTGACGAAGAGCTCTTCGGTCGCCGCGTCATAAGCGATATATCCCACAGTGTCGGGCTGCGCCGCGCCGCTGCCGATCTCGACCACGGTGCCGTCGACGGGGCGGATATGGCCGATCAGCAGCTGGTCGGCGACCCCCTCTTCAATCAGCGCGACAAAGGCGCCATCTTTCCAGACCGCGATCCTGCCATCGAAGAACTCGCAGCCGCCACCGTCTTTGGGCGTAGCGATGGCGGCGAAGCTGACCAGTTCAAAGTCGTAGAACGTGACCTCACTGGTCACCACCCAGTCGCCATCAGCGAGGATCTTGCCGGGGGCCGAGAGGTCATCACTCGCCGGGTAGCACTGGTTCTCAGCCTGGATCCCGACCGGGTTGCCGGTCACGGCCTCGCCGCCGCTGACGAGGAAGTCCGCCGTCTCGCTGGAGACCATAAAGGCATGTCCTGCGAGAGGCAGGAGGGAAAGGCTGAGTGCCGCAATGGCGGTTTTCGACAGCGACATGTTCACTCCGGTTTTATGACGCGGCTCAGGGCCTCTCAATGTTGCGGCTCCGGCCGGGTGCCTTTGTGCCTCCCCCTGTGCCCGGCCTCAACGCAGGTATCCCCTGGTTGACAAATGACGGCAACGCCCCGCCTGGCCGCCAGAAAGCCCGCTTTGGCCGGTCCGCCAGCGGGCAGCACCCCCTGACACCGATTGCGGGCCGGAGTGGCACAGCGCAATGCCCCACAACGAAAAAAGCCCCCGCTTTCGCAGGGGCTTTCAATTTCACCGATCTGACGATCAGAGGCCGGTCGACACGTCGATCGTGTTGCCCTCTTCGAGGGTCACATAGGCCTTTTTCACGTCCGAACGCTCACCGGCGCGGCCGCGGAAACGCTTGGCCTTGCCTTTGGTGATGGTGGTGTTGACGGCTTTGACCTTGACGCCAAAGACAGCCTCAACGGCCTCTTTGATCTGCGGCTTGGTCGATGCCATCGCAACCTGGAACACAACCGCGCCATTTTCCGAGGCCATGGTGGCTTTCTCGGTGATGACCGGCTTGCGGATCACGTCGTAATGTTCGGGTTTCGCGCTCATTTCAGGCGAGCCTCCAGAGCTTCGATACCTGCTTTGGTGATCACGAGCGTGTCACGCTTCAGGATATCATAGACATTGGCGCCGATGGTCGGGAGCACGTCCACGCCTTCGATGTTGCGCGCAGCCAGTGCGAAATTCGCATCAACCGTTGCACCATCGATGACCAGAACGCGTTTCCAGCCACGCTCGCCCAGGGTTTTGGCCAGAAGACCGGTTTTCGCATCGGCCAGCGCGAGGCTGTCGAGGATCACCAGTTCGCCGGCTTTGGCCTTGGCCGAAAGCGCGTGACGCAGACCGAGCGCACGGAACTTCTTCGGCAGGTCATGGGCGTGGCTGCGGGGCTGCGGGCCCTTATAGACACCACCGTGACGGAAGATCGGAGCTTTCTTGGACCCGTGACGTGCGCCACCGGTGCCTTTTTGCTTGTAGATCTTCTTGGTCGAGTAGCTGACATCCGATTTACCCAGCGTCGAATGGGTACCGGCCTGTGCTTTCGCACGCTGCCAGCGGACCACACGGTGCAGAATGTCGGCGCGCGGCTCAAGGCCGAACAGCGCTTCGTTCAGGTCAACCGAACCGGCTTTGTCGCCGTCGAGTTTGATCACATCAAGTTTCATGCTTCACCCCCTTCGACTGCTTCCACAGCCGGAGCAGCAGCACCCGCGAGCGCCTTGACGGCAGCCGGACGCGGAGCGTCAGCATGCGGAGCCTTTTTCACGGCATCCTTGACAGTGACCCAGCCGCCGGCCGAACCGGGGACAGCGCCCTTGACGAGGATCAGACCACGCTCTGCATCCGTCTTTACGACCTGCAGGTTCTGGGTGGTGACGCGAACGGCCCCCATATGGCCAGCCATCTTCTTGCCTTTGAACACCTTGCCGGGGTCCTGGCACTGGCCGGTCGAACCGTGCGAACGGTGCGAAACCGACACACCGTGCGACGCGCGAAGACCGCCGAAGTTGTGACGCTTCATCGCACCCTGGAAGCCTTTACCAAGCGAGGTACCGGCGACGTCGACGAACTGGCCCGAAACGTAGTGCTCGGCCGAGATTTCGGCGCCCACTTCGATCAGGTTGTCAGGCGAGACGCGGAACTCGACCAGCTTGCGCTTGGGGGCGACATTCGCTTTCGCGAAATGGCCACGCTGCGCGGCAGTGGTGCGCGAAACTTTGGCAGTGCCGGCGCCGAGCTGAACAGCGGTATAGCCGTCAACCTCGTCGGTGCGGTTTGCCACGACCTGAAGGGCGTCAAGCTGCAGCACCGTGACCGGGATCTGCTTGCCGTCTTCCAGGAACAGCCGAGTCATGCCCAGCTTCTTTGCGATAATACCGGAACGCATTTTTGCCCCCTTACACCTTGATCTCGACATCCACGCCAGCGGCGAGGTCGAGCTTCATCAGCGCGTCCACGGTCTGGGGGGTCGGATTGACGATGTCGAGAAGACGCTTATGGGTACGGATTTCCCACTGGTCGCGCGACTTCTTGTCGATATGCGGACCACGCAGAACCGTGAATTTCTCGATTTTGTTCGGCAGCGGGATCGGCCCGCGGACTTCTGCACCGGTGCGCTTGGCCGTGGAAACGATTTCCTGGGTGCTGGCATCCAGCACGCGGTAATCGAAGGCCTTGAGGCGGATGCGAATGGTCTGACCTTGCATTGCTTCTTCCTTCGGAACGTCATGATGAGGCCAGGATGGCCGCATCCGATAGGTTCACATGTTGACGGTCTTTTTCTCTGAACGGGCGGAACAAACTACCCACCCGAAGAATCAGGCAGACGGCACTTTCCAGCGCCGCGCGCCCCTTTTGCACCAAAGCATGAGGAAATCAAGGCCCCTGCCCTGCGAATCGCCGAAAACACCTGAAGAGGCTGGGCCCTCTTCCTGCCCCTTCACCCCTGACTTCTGTGGAATACACCCGCCCGGGGCTTGCGACAAAAAAAGGCCGCCCCGAAGGGCGGCCTCTGGATCACAAAGCCCGAAGGCTTCAGATCACTTGATGATTTTGGCAACGACGCCTGCACCAACGGTGCGGCCGCCTTCGCGGATTGCGAAGCGCAGTTTCTCTTCCATAGCGATCGGCGCGATCAGTTCGACTTCGAACTTCAGGTTGTCGCCCGGCATCACCATTTCGGTGCCTTCCGGAAGCTTGACCATGCCGGTCACGTCCGTGGTGCGGAAGTAGAATTGCGGACGGTAGTTCGCGAAGAACGGCGTGTGACGGCCACCCTCTTCCTTGGTGAGGATATAGGCCTCAGCCTCGAAAGTGGTGTGCGGCAGAACCGATTTCGGCTTGCACAGAACCTGACCACGCTCGACGCCGTCACGGTCGACGCCGCGCAGCAGCGCGCCGATATTGTCGCCGGCCTCACCGCGGTCGAGCAGCTTGCGGAACATTTCCACACCGGTGCAGATCGACTTCGAGGTCGGGCGGATGCCGACGATCTCGACTTCGTCACCGACGTTGATCACGCCGCGCTCGATACGACCGGTCACAACCGTGCCACGGCCCGAGATCGAGAACACGTCTTCGATCGGCATCAGGAAGGGCTGGTCAACAGCGCGCTCCGGGGTCGGGATATAGGCGTCGACAGCCGCGATCAGTTCGCGGATCGAGTTCTCGCCGATCTCCGGATTGGTGCCGTTCATTGCAGCCAGAGCCGAGCCTTTGATGATCGGAATATCGTCGCCCGGGTATTCGTAGGACGACAGAAGCTCGCGGATTTCCATCTCGACGAGTTCCAGCAGTTCCGGGTCATCAACCTGGTCGACCTTGTTCATATAGACGACCATGTAGGGGATACCCACCTGGCGGCCGAGCAGGATGTGCTCGCGGGTCTGCGGCATCGGGCCGTCAGCGGCGTTCACCACGAGGATCGCGCCGTCCATCTGGGCCGCACCGGTGATCATGTTTTTGACGTAGTCGGCGTGGCCGGGGCAGTCAACGTGAGCGTAGTGACGCGACTCCGACTCATACTCAACGTGTGCGGTCGAGATCGTGATGCCGCGGGCGCGCTCTTCCGGAGCACCGTCGATCTGGTCATAGGCTTTGAAGTCACCGAAATACTTGGTGATCGCGGCCGTCAGGGTCGTCTTGCCGTGGTCAACGTGGCCGATCGTGCCGATGTTGACGTGCGGTTTGTTCCGTTCAAACTTTGCCTTTGCCATCCTGGCCGCCCTTGCTCTGCGGAGCCCCCCTCGCGGGAAACCCCTGGTTCACTCGGGCGGCGACTTAACGATGGCGACAGGGAAAATCAAGTGTCCGTTGGTGTCGCGTCCATCGCATCACCCCTTCGGAGCACGCTTTGCTGCGGTCGCGCTCTTGCCCGCGGGCAAAGCGGCTGCGGTCGCGGCTGCAGCCGGATCCTGGGCCTTATCTTCTGCGGGCTTCGCCTCTGCGGCTTCGATTTCGGCCTCACGAGCGGCAAGCAGTTCTTTTTGTTCGTCTTTTGTCTGGCCAAACCAGTCGGGATGTTCCAAAAGCCAGGCCTCGATCTTCTGCACCGCATTATAGCTCAGCGCCTCCATCTGCTGGGCCTTGGTGCGGGTCAGACCTGTGCCGATCACGCTTTCCCCCGACAGCCCCTCAAAAATGGTGAATTTTTTACCCTCGTCATTGAGCTTTTTCGCCTTCGCGTCGTCCCAGATATTGGCGGTGATGGCGAGCACGGATTTCGGAGCGGCAACGACCGGGATTCCCGGAGGGGCAAGCGCATAGCCATCGACGGAGATGCCGATATTGTAAATGCGGCTGCCCTGATAACGTTTTTGCCCGAAGCGGTCATCGACCGCTTTCTGCATCACCTTCTGCCATTCCTCGGGCGTCGCATCGCGCGAGATCGGCACTTTCTGCACATTGTCTGCCACGATGATGTTGTGGCCCAGCACAAAATCACCAAAGGGCATCGGAGGCTCGTTCAGATCTGCCTTCCCGCCACAGGCGGCCAGCGAGCAAACAAGGGCGAAAGAGGCAAATCCGCGCAGATACAAAGCAGAACTCCGGTTGAGACGCCCCACCGATATCCGAGCCAGAGGCAACAGGCAAACCCGCACACGACCGGCCCGCCAGAAGACAAATTCCTTGCAAAGGAATTTGGCCGGAATTTTACGATAAAATTCCGGTTGCGCCTCAGTTGAACCGGTTGTCGCGGGGGAAGCCGCGCGGAGCCATCTTGCCGGTCCCGGCCCGCGCGCCGATCCATTCGCTCAGATCGGTCTCGAGCCGGGTGCGGCCAGCCGGGTCTTTCCAGCTCAGGCCATCGGCCAGGGTAAAGGTGATTGCATCCGACAGACCGCCATCTTTGTATTTCTGCAGTCTGACGCCCTTGCCTTTGACCATCTCGGGGAGCTGTACCAGCGGGAAGACCAGCAACTTGCGGTTCTCGCCCACCACAGCGACGTGATCGCCGCTCACCTTGCGGCACATCGCGGATTTCACCCCGTCTTTCACCGTCAGCACCTGCTTGCCCGCCTTCGTCTGTGCCAGCAGCTCTTCTGCGGCCACGACGAAACCATCCCCGGCCGTCGAGGCGAGCATGTATTTCTCGCCCGGACGATAAAGGATCAGATCGGTGATATCGGTGTCATTTGCCAGATCGACCATCAGGCGCACGGGTTCGCCCATACCGCGCCCGCCAGGCAGATTAGCGCCGATCAGGGTAAAGAAGCGGCCATTCTCGGCCACAAGCAGGATCTTGTCGGTGGTCTCGGCATGGAAGGCGAAACGCGGCCCGTCGCCATCCTTGAATTTCTGCTCGGCCGCCAGATCGACATGGCCCTTCATCGCGCGGATCCAGCCCATTTTGGAACAGATCACGGTGATCGGCTCGCGCTCGATCATCGCCTCAAACGGCACTTCCTCGACGGAACCTGCATCGGCGAATGCGGTACGGCGGGCGCCATGCACCCAGTCCTTACCGAACTTGCGCCGGATCTCTTCCAGCTCTTCACCAATCCGCGTCCACTGTTTTGCGTCCGAGGCCAGCAGATCGGCAAGCCCCGCCCGCTCCAGGATCAGCGTATCGCGTTCGGCGCGCAGCTCCATTTCTTCCAGACGGCGCAAAGACCGCAGCCGCATATTGAGAATCGCCTCGGCCTGGACCTCGGTCAGATCGCCAGGCGCGCGCGGCTTCGGACCTTTGTAGTCCTTTTCCGACAGCGCGCGCGGATAGGTTCCGCCCCAGAGCTCGGCCATCAGCGCGGCTTTCGGGTCGCTGTCATAGCGGATGATGTCGATCACCCGGTCAAGGTTCAGATAGGCGATGATAAAGCCTTCGAGCACCTCGAGCCGGTGGTCGATCTTTTCAATCCGATGCGTCGAGCGCCGGCGCAGCACCTCGCGGCGGTGGTCGAGAAACGCCCGCAGCACCTCTTTGAGCGAACAGACGCGCGGCACGCGACCATCGATCAGCACGTTCATGTTCAGGCTGAACCGGGTTTCCAGATCGGAATTGCGATAGAGCATCCCCATCAGCATCTCGGGGTCGACATTGCGGGCGCGGGGTTCCAGCACCACGCGGACATCCTCGGCGGATTCGTCGCGCACATCGGCCAGCAGCGGCACCTTTTTCAGGTGGATCACCTCGGCCAGTTTCTCGATCAGCTTCGACTTCTGCACCTGATAGGGGATCTCGGTCACGACGATCTGCCAGGCCCCCCTTCCCAGATCTTCGATCTCCCATTTCGCGCGGATGCGGAAGGCGCCGCGCCCGGTGGCATAGGCCTCGCGCATCGATTCTTTCGGCTCGACGATCACGCCGCCGGTCGGAAAATCGGGGCCCGGGATATGGTCCATCAGCCCGTCAATGCTGATTTCGGGATCCTTCAGCATCGCGTGACAGCCGCGGATCAGCTCGTCCAGGTTGTGTGGTGCTATATTTGTCGCCATACCCACCGCGATGCCGGATGACCCGTTCGCCAGCAGATTCGGGAAGGCCGCCGGCATCACAACGGGTTCTTCCAGCGTGCCGTCATAATTCGGGCGGAAATCGACCGCGTTCTCGGCCAGCCCCTCCATCAGGGTCTCGGCCAGCGCCGTCAGACGCGCCTCGGTGTAGCGCGACGCCGCCGGACTGTCGCCGTCGATATTGCCGAAATTGCCCTGGCCATCGACCAGCGGGTAGCGGACGTTGAATTCCTGCGCGAGGCGCGCCATCGCATCATAGATCGCGCCATCGCCATGCGGGTGATAATTGCCCATCACATCGCCGACGATCTTGGCGGATTTCCGGAAGCCCCCGGTCGCCGAGAGCTTCAGCTCGCGCATTGCATAAAGGATTCGCCGGTGAACCGGCTTCAGCCCATCGCGCGCATCGGGCAGCGCCCGGTGCATGATGGTGGACAGCGCATAGGTCAGATACCGCTCGCCAATCGCCCGCGAGAGCGGCTCGACTTCGGTTGCACCCAGGGAATTGTGATCGTCATCTTCGTCGGACATGGATCTTGTCTAGGCCGAGGCCCGGGGCTGGTCCAGTCGGTTTTCGCGCAACAACGTGCGGTCCGCGCCGGGCATGAGGATTTTGCTGCTGATTTTTCACCCTGATCTGTGTTAGACAGGGGGTGCTGCTGCCAAATTCCGAAAGTCTGCCGATGTTGCGCTATGTCTTGCCGCTTTCTGCGGCCATGTTCGTCACTCTGCTGGTTGCCGGCGAGGACAAGGGCCAGATGCGCCCCGGTCTTGCCCGTGCGGTCGCGACCGGGGAAGAGATCGTGCTCGTCACCCGCACCTTCTCGCCCACCGTCACTGTCGCGCCCGAACCCGAGCGCGTCCAGCTCTCCGCCACAGATCTGCCGCCGCCGGTCGAGCTGGCTGCGGCCCCGGCAATCGCGAGCGTGCCGAAGGCCGAGCCCACCGCGCCGGCGCCAAAGCCCGTTTTTACCCTGTCTTCACTGCCTGATCCCAGCGGTGACACAGCGACACTTGATGCTACGGCCGCCGGATCCGCAGAGATGTCTGCCCCGGCTGCGCCCACCATGGCGGAAACCTCGCTTTATGCCGATCCGACCGATGGCGGCGCGCTTTCGCCCGACCCGTCCGCCGCCTATGACAGCCCCTCTTATGACGGCCTTTCCAATGACGGGCCGGCAATGAACGGCGATATCCGTACCGTTTCGGCCAGTTCGGTCAATGTGCGGCTTGGCCCTTCGACCGATTCTTCGGTGGTCGGCCGCCTTTCCGAAGGCGAAGCCGTCCGCGTGATCGGCGCGGTTGATTCGGAATGGGTCGAGGTGGCGATCGAAGGCGACGGAATCTACGGCTATGTCGCTTCGCGCTTCCTGACCGACGCCTATTGAAAGCGGGCGGGGTTTCACCCCTGCCCCCTGGGGCGATCTTCATTTGACGCTGCCCGGTCTTTGCCCATAAGGCTTTGGAAAAAAGACGGGCAGAGCAATGGACAGATCGATTCTCATCACCGGATGTTCCTCCGGCATCGGGCTGGATGCGGCACAGGGCATGAAGGCCCGTGGCTGGCGCGTTTTCGCCACCTGCCGCCAGGAGGCCGATTGCGAAAGGCTGCGCGAACAGGGGTTCGAGAGCTTTCGCCTCGATTATTCCGATGAACCCAGCATCGCGAGCGCCATCGACGAGATCCACGAGCGCAATGGCGGCCGGCTTGGCGCCCTGTTCAACAATGGCGCCTTTGCCTGCCCCGGCGCGGTCGAAGACCTGCCTCGCGGCGCCCTGCGCGAGATTTTCGAGGTCAATCTCTTCGGCTATCACGACCTGACGCGCCGGGTGATCCCCCTGATGCGCGCCGCTGGTGCCGGGCGGATCGTCAACTGCTCCTCGGTGCTGGGACTGGTGCCGATGAAATGGCGCGGCGCCTATGTGGCAACGAAATTCGCGATGGAGGGGATGACCGATGTGTTGCGCCTTGAGATGCGCGGCACCGGAATTGACGTCGTGCTGATCGAGCCCGGCCCGGTCACCTCGCGCATCCGCGAAAACTCGATCCCGCATTTCGAGAAATGGATCGACTGGGAAAATTCGGCGCGCTCCGACGAATATCGCACCCTGCTGCACCGGCTGTACGAGGCGAAAAATGCGCCTGACCGCTTTGAGCTGCCGCCTTCGGCGGTGACGGCGGCGCTGGTGAAAGCGGTGGAAAAGCCGCGCCCAAGGGCCAGATACTACGTGACCAAAGCCACCTGGCTGATGGCTTTCGCGCGCTGGCTGCTGCCGCGCCCCATGCTGGACTGGCTGATCGCGAAAGGCTGAGACAGCAGTTTCACCCTTCGCATTCCCCCCTTTGCGCTTTAGGCTTTCCCCCGTGGCACTGTTGTGCCGCCGGGCGCACAGAAAGAGCACACCATGTTGAGAGATCCCCTTTTCCTCCTCGCGGCCTTTGCTGCGCTTGTCGTCGCCGCGATCCTCATCTTCGGTATCGGCACCTTCGCCAAAGGTGGTGATTTCAACCGGCGCAACGCGAATAAGATCATGCGTTGGCGCCTTATCGCTCAGTTCATCGCCGTCATCCTGCTGGTCGCCTTTGCTTGGTTCCGGCATTCGGGCAGCTGAGGCGGCGCAAGGTCAGGGAGAAACCATGGTCGTTCTGTCAAAAATCTACACGCGCACCGGGGACAAGGGCGAAACAGCCCTGTCCAATGGCGCGAGAGTGCCGAAACATGCGACCCGCGTCTCGGCCTATGGCACGGTAGACGAGACCAATGCGACCGTGGGCCTTGCCCGGCTGCATGCGACAGGCGAAGTCGCGCTGGCGCTGGCCCGGATCTCGAACGACCTCTTTGATCTTGGCGCCGATCTTGCGACGCCGGACCGGCATCTGGACGAGACCCTCTCTTATACGCCGCTGCGGATGATTGCGCCCCAGGTTGACCGGCTGGAGCGCGAGATCGACGCGATGAACACCCGGCTGACGCCTTTGCGCAGTTTTATCCTGCCCGGGGGATCGCCGCTGGCGGCCCAGTTGCATCTGTGCCGTACGGTCTGCCGCCGGGCCGAGCGGCTGGCAGTGGAGCTTGCCGGCGAAGAGGATGTGAACCCCGATGCGGTGCGATATCTGAATCGTCTGTCGGACTGGTTTTTCGTGGCCGGCCGCATTGCCAATGACGATGGTCAGTCGGATGTGCTCTGGGTGCCAGGCCTGACACGTGGCGATGCCAAACCGGATGGCGCCGCGGGCTGATCGCCCCCTTCACACATCTGATCGAAAAGACGCATCAGTAACGCGACGCAGTGCATCCGGGACGTGTCGCTTTTTGCTGTAGAATCGTTTCCCCCTGCGATAACACTCCTGCCGGGAGCTTGTGAGGGGCGTGCGAACGCCCCCTGAAATGGAGATTTACCGCATGAAGGTCCTCGTGCCTGTCAAACGGGTGATTGACTACAACGTGAAGGTCCGTGTGAAGGCGGATGGTTCGGGTGTCGATCTTGCCAATGTGAAGATGTCGATGAACCCCTTTGACGAGATCGCTGTAGAAGAAGCGATCCGCCTGAAGGAAAAGGGCATCGCCACCGAGGTCGTGGTCGTCTCGATCGGCGTCAAACAGGCGCAGGAAACGCTGCGCAACGCGCTGGCGATGGGCGCGGACCGTGCGATCCTGATCGAAGCCGCGTCCGACGTGCATACCGATATCGA
>NZ_JBZEGG010000026.1:0-92886 GCF_058313095.1 Pseudogemmobacter sp. TB195 | reverse complement strand
CTCTCTCCTCAGGTTTTTGACCGTGGTCCGGAAGACCATAGCGCAGGTGGGTGAGGAGCCGTCCACACCAGCACATCACTCCACCTCGCAGCGTTCCTACATGAGAACAATCAACGAACCTATCCGATTCCTCCCGAGCGGTCTATCTGGGTGTTTCATGGCCATGCGACCGCGGTCAGGGATCACGCTCGCAGGACGGATCTCACATACGCATCAGGGTTGAGGATGGTTCCGATCTGCCCTGCCATGCGGTTTTCTAGCTTGAGAAGTTCCCAAAGCCCGAGCTTGCTCGCAGCGCGGACGAGGATGTCCTGGCTTATTCTCAGCATGCTTCCGAATTCGAAAGCGATGCGTGTGGCTTCTGGGGCGCTCGTCGGCTTTTCATAGAAAGCGCTGACCTCGGTCAGGGCTGTCCAACTTGGAAGGTCATCGACTTCTCGCTTTCTTTTTTTTGTATCTGAATCTTGCTCTATGTGGCGGACGTTCTGTCCGTCAGAGGCGGGCTTTTGCTTGGTTGGCCGCAGCCCGGAGGTTTCTGCGGTGAGGGCCTGAAAGGTTTGGGAGACCGTTTGGTCTGGAGCGCGGTCCATGGTGGTTTCCGCGCAGGATGTAGCATCAGGGGCCTCCGCTTTGGAGGCCAGGCGCTGGTCAACCTCTTCGACTTCGCAATGGGCTATTGCTTGTGGGGCTGCATGTGACGAGAGGACCGTGGTCAGCTGCGAGAGAGCTGCCCGAGCCTCAATGAGGGTCAGTGAGGTACGTCGCACGAGGTTTCGCAAACTGTCGATGAAGGTGGTGACAGCGTCGCTTAGCTGGAGTTCGGCGCAAGCGGCGCGAAGTCTGAGGATCTGGGCCCGCAGCCCGCGCAACTCGTCTGCTTCCTCGCGGCGTCGCAGGGCAAGGGCGAGCAGCTCGTTGGACTGCGCGAAGAGGGGGGACAGGTCCAGCCCGAAGGCACCGATCGGTTTGCCGTGCTGCATCACAGGGAAGCGCTTGCCATTTGCGCTGTCACGGCGGCGGATCAGCCCGGCGGCTTCCAGCGCCTCCAGATGCCGCCGCAACTGACGGTCGGTGAGACCCTTGGCGCGGAAGCACAGGGTTTCGTTGCTGGCATAGACCGTGAGCAGGGTGGCCGGAGAAACGGGTGTCTCGCGGCCATCCGCGCTCTGACAGGGCAGGCAGCTCAGCAGCGCGTCAAGAACGACCACTGCCCCTTGCCGAATGCCGAGATCGCGGCTGCATGTATTGACCGCAGCCATGATGTCCCGACGAGCGAGAGGTCGGAATGCTGGCTGCAGGGTGATCGAACCCATGCCGGGGAGCGAGTACTCCGCGGATTTGGCACAGATTTCCTGTGCCCCGGCCGCAAGGGCCGTGGATGTGATGTGCTTCATATTGATCAGCGGACAAAACTATCCCGTTCGCTCTGAAGCGTTGCTCTTGATTCGTGATTCGGGGGCTGCTAGATTCAGGGTGTCTAATCGAGAATGCGCTTCGGCGCGGCAGCCTCCGGAGCGTCACAGCTTCGGGGGTTTTGTTTTGTTAGCCTTTCCTCCTTTCTGCTCTGCCTCGGTTGGTTATTCGTCGTCCTGCGGAGACTTCGATCGGAACTCCGCATAGGATTGTTTGATGAGGTCCTGGAGCCGAGTGTCCAGCCAGGAAGCGAACTCGGCATTTGCTCCGCTTCGCTTCACAGTGAGCGTCACTGAGCTACGGCCAGAGCGGATCGTGACGCCGTCGACTGGAGTGCTTTCGGCGATGTCGTCATGTCGAGCGCCGCGCTTTGTCGCCTCGCGAATGAGATGGTCTAAGCGCTCGTCGGAAGTCAGGCGCTCGTTTGCGGACCTCAGAATCCCGTCGGCCGTTCTCTCGGTCAGCTTCCCTGCGATGAAGAGTTCCGCCAGAGCAGTCCATTTCGGTCGTCCAGACTTCTGAGCGGCACCGATGAGCGAGCCGATGTCTGCGGGGACGGCCTGGGTGACCTTGGTAAGGTGGGAAAGACCAGCGGCTGACAGGTTAAGCACCGCCTTTGCCGTGGCAGGTTGGTGGCCGGCATCAAGGATGGCTTGGGCGAACCTAGCTCGCTCGTAGAAGGATAGGTTTCGCCGCGCAGCGTTCTCGAGGCCCTTGGCTATGAGCGCTGTCGCATCATCCAGATCCTGGACGTTGGCCCGGACTTTAATGCCTAGGTCACGACAGGCAGCGAGGCGGCGGCGTCCATAGATGACTTCGTAACGGCCTTCGGCCTTTGCTCGACGAACCAGAATTGGCACCTGTTGCCCCTGATCCCGGATGCTGTTTGTAAGACTCTCGAGGCCGTCATCCGCTTCATCATCGTTTACAGCTGTAAACGGTGTCAGCCGGTCAACGGGTCCCCAGTCGTCGATCAAACCAGGTTCAATCTCGCGAATTGCGGCGAGAGATCCCTGCAGGGCGCCGAGTGCAGGCGCGGTGATCTTGGTCGACCGCTCGGATGGCGAGGTGGTGGAGCGCGCGATCGTACTTGCGATGCCTGTCATTCCACTGAGCGATTTGCGAGCCATTACTTACGCCCCCAGGTTTGCCGGACCATCGTCTCGATCTCGCGGCCGATAGCGTCCATCGAGCCCCGTGCCCTGTCGTATGTTGCCCTGGTCATATCTGAGCGAACTACCTCATAGAGAGACTGTTTGAGCATGGTCGCGTCACTGATTGCCGTGCTCTTGAGAGCGGTGGCTGACATGACGCGATCCTGAAACAAGGCCCGCATGAACGAGGTGATTTGCTGAGACGGGATGTCGGTGGGTTCATCGCGAGTGATAAGGAGCTTAAAGTGATCGTAGTCGAGCGCCGCGCCGGCATCTTCGATGACGCCCATGTAAGCCCCTGCGAGTTCAAGGAACTGTGCAGTGGAGGAGACGTCCAACATCGATGGGGTCATCGGGACAATGATCGAGGTCGCGGCGGCCATACCGGAAATCGTCAGGAAGCCAAGCTGCGGAGGGCTATCCATCAGGACCAGGTCGTAGTCAGCTTCGACCTGCGCAAGTGCATCGCGGATCCGGAAGTAGAACGGCCTTTCGGAGTTGGAGTGAACTGCGGACTCCGTCTCGAACTCGGATAGGACGAGCCGGGAAGGAGCGATCGCGAGCCCGGGAAAATAGGTCTGCACGATCACGTCGGCCATCGGCGACGGGTTTTCGTATTTGATGGCATCATAGATCGTGAGCCCATCGAACTCGATTTCGGGGCTGATGCCGCACATGGACGTCAGCGAGCCCTGGGGGTCGAGGTCAACGACCAGCACCCGGTAGCCTTGCAGTGCGAGGTAGTGGGCTAGGTGGATCGTCGTCGTGCTTTTGCTTGACCCGCCCTTGAAGTTCATCAGCTGCCAGACTTGGAGCTTTTCGCCCTCCATCCTGCGTGGCAGGTAGTGTCCTTTCTTCCGTGAGGTTCGTTCAAGAATCTCGCGCGCCTGCAAGATCTCCTGACCTGAGTAGTAGCGGCGTCCTCCACGGTTGATTGCGGGTTCTGGCAGAACGCCGTCTGCATGAACTTTCCGCATGAACTGACCTGAGACATCGAGTAGCTCCGCAACCTCTGGGGCCGAGAACTCGCGAAGTGTCTTGGTGTTGTCTGGAGCGAACGCGGCAAGCAGGTGCTCCCTGATCGCGGCGTTCAGTCGCTCAGAGATGTCAGTCGCGAGTGCTGACGGGCGATCCGCAGTTAGCGGTGTCACAGGAATCATCTGGTTGCCTCAAATCCGAAAATGTAGCATTTTTCGCGCCACTTGATGACAAGGGCGGTGATTCGCCGGCTTATGTCAAGAGTTTCCTGCATATAGTGTCTATGCAGGCGCATCGTGACTACATGCATGGCGAGGCTGCCCGAACATTTTACAGTTGTAAACGGCCGCCGCACATTGCTGAGCTTGGGAGGCACGGCTGCCGTCCTGTGGGGATCTGTGAATTACTCGAGCGTGTGGGGTCTCTGGATGCGTAGTAGTGCTCCGATCGTTTAGCTACAGGCCAGCAGCCTTGGTCAGGTTCACCCTGAACCTGTCGCGGCGGCGCTGATACCTGCGGGTCATCTCGGCGCTGGCGTGGCCGAGCTGCTTTTGCACATGCCGCTCGTCGACCTCGGCTGAGGAGGCGAGACCGGCGCGAAGGCTGTGGCCGGAGAAGAGGGCAGGGCGGTCCTTCTCGGGCAGATCGCCCCGCAGTCCCGCTGTTTGAGCGGCCCGCTTGACCAGTCTCGCGACCTCGCGGTCATTGAGACGGAACGGCCCCGGTTCCTTGCCCCCGCCGGTGACCCGACGGAACAGCGGTCCCTGGCTGATGCGGGCGAACTTCAGCCAGAGTTCCAGCGCTTCGACCGGGCAGGTTGCGGGTGACGACCCGCGACCGATCTCGACCTCGCGCCAGCCGGTCTTGCCGCGCAGCGTGACCAGCAATCCGCCAGGCAGCAGCTCGATCCAGCCGCGCCCGTCCGTGGTCTGGTCCCGGCCGATGTCGAGCCCGGTGATCTCGGACCGGCGCAAGCCCCCGGCGAAACCGATCAGCAGCATCGCCCGGTCCCGGAGCCCCCGCAGCGTGCCGCGGTCACAGGTCTCCAGCATGGCGCGGAGGTCTTCCGGCAGGATCGCTTCCTTCTGGCGCGGGGGCGCGGCGTGGCTGTTGCGGATGCCGGCGAGGACGGTGGCGATGTGGCGGTCGCGCCGGTTGAGGCTCAGCCCGCGCTGCGTCCAGGCCCAGGCCAGCGCGGAGAGCCGGCGCTCGATGGTGGAGACGGTGTTCCTGCGCCCGCCGACGGAAGGCGCGCCGGAGGCACAGGCGGTGATATAGAGGCCGACGATCTGCGGATCGGGCAGCGTCGGGTCGAGCCCCTCGCGGCGACACCAGCCGGCGAAGTGCTTCCAGTCGGCGGCATAGGCCTTGCGGGTATTGGCGGAGCTGGCGGCTTCGGCATAGACGCGGGCGCGTTCGGCCAGATCCCGCAAGGCCGGGGGCTGGTGGCCGGGCGGGGCAGGGGCGGGGACTTCCTGCCTCGCGCCTTCCGGATTGGATGTCTCATCCGTCATGGCGACCCCCCGGGGCGCTGAGCTGTGGCGAGGGTGCTCCGATGCCGGATGCAGACGGGACCGCCGCAGGCAGCCAGGCATGAGCCCGCGATCGGCAGGGCCTCGCTGAAGCGTATCGGGCAGGATTTCGGGGCATTTTCGGGGGTCTGAAGCGCATCTCTCCATAAAGAAGCAAGACAGCCGATAATGCTGAAACTGCTGCCGGGATGTCTGTTTGGCGTGACTTCAGTTCGGTCAGCTTTTGCCACATTGCGGATCCTGGCCGGGAGCTGAGATGGGGTTATGAAGCTGCTCAGGGACAGATAAGGTTTTTGATAATGCGATCTTTTCTCTGGGGTGGAAGTAGGCCCGATTGGACAAGTTCGTCTTGGCAGCGCGACGACCGCGCACGCCTCTGGGCAGCACCATAGTGACCGGAGATCAAAGACCTGCCCGCATCGGTTCGAGAGCGGGTCTGGGGGCAGCAGCGCTGAGCCGAAAACTCGATATTACGCCCGAAACCGTTCCGAAGGTGCCAAGCGGGAAGAGGGACACAGTGGTGACGCGTTCAGGCGGCATACGCTGTTGCCATTGGACGACTGCTTCCATGTCCTGCAATCGTCCCTGCCGCACTTGGCACACTCGGACATGCAACGTTGTTTTCTACGCCACGGGATATACGCCTGCCGGAAGTGGATGGAGGCAAACAGAAACGGCAATACTTCAAGCGCTACCCCATCAACTATTTCCCTGCAGGTATCGCCGAGGCAGCAGACCGCCAGAGCTGGGGTCTGTCGCTTTGTCGTCAGTGACAGAACCGGAAAATTTGCATGCGCGCGCCTTGTACACAAGGCTGACCAGTTGGCCTCTGCTTAGTTCCTGCGCAATCTGATCGCAGTGGCTCTGTGTCGGGTCTGATACTACCCCATAAAATTGCCAGAGGTCACTGTCAGATCAGGGGGATACCACTGGCGGGCAGGCCCTGCGCCATTGCGACAGGAGTCGGCAGCATTTCCGGTCTCTCCTGCCATATCCTGCCCAGCCAGCTGCGTGGCACCCCCCTCTGGTGAGCAGGATTGCGCCCTCTGCACGGTATTGAGGCTCAGCTCCTCCATGACCTTCAGGAAGGTCCGCGCTTTGGATCTGTCGGGGGCGTTGCACGTGAAGACAGGCCTGCCATAAAGGAAAGGAGCAAGAATATCGTGTGACCCGTATCGAAAAGTGCTGCAGTGACCAGAAAAGACCAGCTTTCAGATGTATCAGAGCCGGTCTCTGACCCGGTTGAGCCGGAGGCTGTGCCGGAACGCGGCTGTCGGCTGTCGGTCGTTATCGCGACACATAATCGTCCAGGGCTTCTGCCCAGGGCCGTCGCGTCTGCCCTTACCGGTCTGCCGGAAGACGCTGAGATCGTCGTTGTCGATGACGGGTCGACTGAATGGGCCGGTGACGTGCTGGCGGATCTTGTCCCTGCGAACGGCCAGTTGCGCATATTGCGTCACACCGGTCCCAACGGAGCCGCGCGCGCGGAATTTCGGGGTGGCGAGGGCGCGGGGCACGACCATCCTGTTTCTGGATGATGATGATGAACTGCTGCCGGGATATGCGCGGCGTATGCTTAAAATCACGGCGGAAGGTACCTCCCATACAGGTTCAGCGCGGTATGGCACTGACACAGTGACGGACGTGAAAGCCGGACCGGCCGGTCGCAGGCCAGCGGCCCCGTCACAGCCAATGCGCCGTTGCGCCACAAAATCGCGCCCTGAGCGCCGGCTTCTGGGTGAAACGGGAGCAGTTTCCGGCCACAGGCGGTCTGGACCCCGATCAGAAAATCGATGAGGATGCCGGCCTTTGCTGTGCCTTCGCTACGAGTGGGGCCTGTCCTTGGTATGAGGACACGCCTGGTGCGCGCGTCTATCTCGACCATACGCACGCTGGTGCGAATAGCGCACAGCTCACCCGTGCCAATACGGCCGAAACAATGCTCGACTACTATCTGCGCACCTGGAAAAACTATCAGTCCCGCTTTCGCGCATGGTCCGAGGCGCGCTGGTTTCTGGGCGCGCGCTTTCTGCGCCGTGCAGCCAAACTCGGCGCAGATGACAGCGCTCGCCAGTTCATTGCTGGCGTCAGGCCCCTGCCCCTGGCAGCGGCCTTCAGGATTTTTATCGCGTAAAGCGCCTGACAGCCTGAAGAAAATGACAGCCCGATGAACCTGATACGCGACGCCTTGCGCCTGGCGGGCTGTCGGGACCGGTTCGCGCAACCCCGGTTGCAAACCCCGCTAGGAAATCTTCCTCGTGCGGCGTTTGAACCACCACCTTTGCCAATATTTTTCGCGAAAGAAACGCAGGGCACGCGAACCTGCAGAAGCGGCTGCCGATTTTCGTGAGGCTTCGCGCTGGCGCTCCAGCGCGGAATCTGAAACCGCAATATCGGGGTGATCCACGATGCGCGGCATGGTTACAAGCGGTGATAACGGCATGAGATCACAAGGCCAGTCTGCAAGGCCTGCAAGCGGCTGGCTGCGGTCAAGAATATAGCGGGCGGCTTTTGCCGAGATGCTGTATCCCGTGGTGAGGCTGGCATTTTCGGCCAGGCGGAAAAACGTTATTCCGGGCGCGAAGATCTTACGTCTTCCCGGCCATATGCGCGCATCGAGATGATCCAGCTGCACCAGATCGGCAGACAGAAATCCCGAGCCTTCGATGAACTCCGCAAAGCCGCTTGTCAGGATCGCATCATCCTCCAGAATGATCGCGCCGGCCAGGCCCTGATCAATGATCCTCTGATAGAGCGTCTGATGGGACAATGCGCAGGCGAACTCCGCATCTGACATTCTGCGCCGGGTGCGCGCGGCAGCACCATCGCGATCGATCCGAGCTTCCGCCTCAGGAGAAAGGCCCTGACGGCCATCGACCGCGAAGGTGATCTCCGCCGTCAGGCCAATTGCCTGCAATTGCGCATATATTTTTTCACGACGCTCTTTCGCATCCGCAAGGCTGACAACGAAAATCGGCCATCCCCCGCTCTCCTGCACACGGCTGTCGGCCTGATCCGCCATCACCCCTTCCTTTCCTTTCGAAAGGGCCAGATCCCGCGGCGCTTACCGGGGGTCTGCGCCGGGCAGACTGCGGCAATGTAGCGGGCAAAATCATGCCTGCCGCTGACCACCCCCTCGCTGACGGCGTTGAAGAGCGCGATCGAGGAATCCGCGCGCGATTCAAAGAGATGGAAGAAATCGAGCGTGCCGTAGAATGTGCCGATCCCGAAGATACCGCGATCGGCCAGCGGCCATTTCGGCCGGATCGCGAATTGTGGCGGAATCATCCCGACCGCCACACCACGACTGCGCGCGCAAACGGTCAGGTTCTGCCCCACATCCATGCGATCCGTATGCGAAAGCGACGGGCGCCCGAGTTCCTGCCAGGTTTTCCCCATGCAGCCGAGAAACATCGGCCCGGCATAGGAGGCTTCCGGGTCAAGGTGATTGGCAACCTGCTCCAGCCCGACCACCGCGCCGGTATATATGCGCTCCAGAAAGCGGATATAGGCGTCTCTTGTCAGGGGGAAAGCATCGATATCGCAAACCACAGTAATGTCGCGCGGTTCACTGAAAACCCTGTCCAGCCACTCCGAATGGCCTGCGCTGTTATCAAGGCACTGGATCAGTTCGATGCCGAGATGTGCGAACACCTTCGCCTGGCCCGCAACGATATCGGGCGAAATATTGCTTCGGTAAAAGGTATAAACAGGTGGCAGAGGGGGGGGGGGCACAGTGATCTCCGTCAAAATTCATTCCCGAAACAGGCACCGGCCCCATACGGCCCACAGCCTGCCGGTCCGGCGCGCAAAACAGGGCAACCGCTCTCCGCCGCTTTGCCCCCCTTCAGGCCAGTCTGACCTGTGAGCGAAGACGGGGGCAACCGCAAATACGCCGCGCCTTCCCACATCAGAGAACTTATGCCGGCCACCCCTGGTTATCCGGGACGCCTTATGTGATGAGCCAGCACATCGACAGGGCGGAGACAGACAGCCGGGCGGCGATGGCGATACGCACGACCATTCCTCGTCTTTGCCGCACAGCGTGCTGTGCCCAGACGGGACGGTCACAGCAGGTATTCAAACAGCCGCCAGAGTGCGTCCCGATAGAACGACACAGGCTCTTGAAGATCCGAGAGGACTTCGAGGCGGGACGAGCGAGCAGCGGCCCTGACGGGCCCCCAATTGCAGATGGGATCGCGTGAGATACGCATCAGCGCGCCCCCGCGCAGAAGGCGTGAAAGTAGACCAGGAAGAAGGTCGAGGCCGTCCCGCTGAGGAATCCAGCCACAAGAGGCACGATTGCGGTGAGTTCTTTTTTAAGGAGTTGTTTTTACATGAGTTTCTTTTGTTGCGCCGAATAATAGTCCGATAATGCAACATTATTGGACATTATAAGTGAATGACAGGCGCGGCGGATAAGATAAACAAAACTAGCATGAAGCGCCGATACTTGCTAGCGTCCAGCCATGTCACGTGCCGCAAAGTCTCCCCAGCCTCCATCAATTCCTCCGGCCCTGCCGCGATGGATCCGGCAGGGTGCGTGCCGCGATGATGTTGAAACAGTGATGTTTTTCGTCGGGGCCGCCCTTGCGGTACTGGACCCGATTGCCCGGTCTGAGGATCCGGTCGGCATCCTTTGGCGCAAGCGGCTGGCGCTCTCTGCAGCCGTGGCGATTTCCCAGTTGGAAGGGCGCCGGGAAGGCGAGGCGGACCTGCGTGACACCATCGCCTTGCGGCGTCCGGGCGATGATCCCGGCCCCGCCGGGCGGATGCTGATCGGCTGGCGCGCCCTGAGCGAGACACGGGCGCTGAGATCAGCCGATTGGCCTGCACGCTGCCTGGCTTCTTCGATCTGCCACCCGAGCCGATTTCCGAGCTTCTGCGCGACCTTGGCGCGCGCTTTGTCGGGCGGACCGCGCCGCTGCGCTTCGCGGCGGAGGCCGCGCGGGACGTGCTTGCGCTTGGACAGATCTATCGCGGCCTTGCTCTCTGGTTGGCGAATGCGATTTTGGCTCGGGCACTCGGCTGGGATCGGCCGGTGCCGCTGCTTGCCGCGCATCTGCCTCGCGCCGCATTCCGGCTGGAGGGCGAGGCATTTCATTGCGGCCTGTGCCAACGCATTGGGCAGGGGGGCGGTTGCCGCCTTCGATTTGCACATCGATCTGACCCGCCGCGCCGATGCCTTGCGTTCGGCACATCTGCGGCGACCGGGAAAGGACACCGCCTCTGTTATCACCGGGCTTCTGACTGAGGATGCGCTGGCGGCCCAAGCAGGGGCAGAGGCCAGTGATCGCGCCGCGCGGCGGTTGTTCGATCGGCTGACATCGCTTGGTCTGGTGCGAGAGCTGAGCGGACGGGCGAGCTTCCGGCTTTACGGGCTGTGACCATGGCGCCGAAATCCGCCGAGCCGCTGGACACCGAACTCGCCGCGCTACCGCACGCGCTGCGCTGGAAGGAATGGATGGCGCGGGTCGAGGCCGTGCTTTTCACGTCCTCCGAACCGGTCGGGCGGGAGGTGCTGGCGCGGGTGGTCGGTCGTGACTGTGCGATCGATCTGTTGATCGAGGATATTGCCGCCGAACTCGCGGGGCGTCCGTATGAGATTGCCCGCATCGCAGGCGGCGGGCAGTTCCGCACGAGGGTGCAACACGCAACTGCGATCCGTGCGGCGCGCGGCGAGGGTGACGCTGGCCGAGATCTCACGCAGAATGAAGCGCTCGTCCTGACCATCATCGCCTATATGCAGCCGGTAACCCGTGGTGCGATCTCGCGACTGATCGGCCGCGAGGTGAGCCGTGATCTGATCGCCCGGCTGCACCGCCAGGCCCTGTTCGCCCGAGGTCCGCGCAGCCCGGAGCCTGGCGCGCCTAACACCTATGTCACCACGCCGAGGTTTCTGGTGCAGTTCGGGCTGGAGACGCTGCGCGACCTGCCGGACCTCGAGGCTCTGGAAGATGCGGGGCTGCTGGAGCCAGTGACTGATATCGCGCTAGATCTGCCGATAGTAGGTGAAGATGACTGATCATCGCCGCACCCGTCGAAACGCCGGGGGCTTACCCTAGCCGAAAGTTCGCCGCGGACGGCCCGCTGGTTGGCTCCATCGGCGTAGTGCCCGCGAGTCTATGATCCGCCCGGGGAGACTGCTTGGAATGCGGCGCGGCCAATGCGGAGAACGGGCAGCCACAGACCAGCTTTCTTGACTCCTGGCAGGCTTGCAGGCCGCCCAGAACGGTGACCGATCCGATGACAGCGCGCGCGAGCCCCACAACCTTCACATGCAGGACCGCATCGGCGTCGCGAAGGGTCTCAAGATCCTGCCTCGTATAGTCGCGGAGCCCGAGTTCCAGAGTATGGCGCTGGATGGAGCTGCTGACGGCGTCGCTATGTGCATCGCCGATCAGGCTTCTTCGGTCCAGACCTTGAACTTCGTCAGCTGATGCGGGCCGAAGGAATGGATCAGCGGGACGTCGGTGGCATCGCGGCCGCGCGCGATCACCACCCGCCCGATCCGCGGCGTATTGTGCCGGGCGTCCAGAGTGACCCAGCGGTCTTCCAGCCAGACCTCGCACCAGGCGTTGAAATCCATCGGGGCCGGATTGGCCGGCACGCCGATATCGCCAAGATAGCCGTTGGCGTATCGGGCCGGAATGTTCATACAGCGGCACAGTGTAATGGCGAGATGAGCAAAATCGCGACAGACACCGACCCGCTCTTGCCAGGCCTCTGATGCGGTGCGGGTGGCGCGCGCATGTTCATACCCGAATGTGAGGAGCTGGTTCACATGGTCGAAGATCGCCTGCACCCGCGTCCACCCCGGCGTCACATTGCCAAAAAGCTCCCAAGCCTGCGCCATCATGAGGTCGGTCTCGCAATAGCGACTGGCAAGAAGAAAGCCGAGTGCCTCGTCTGGCAGGTCGCTGACCGGGCATTCCCGCGCAGCCTTGTCCCATGGATCGGGCTGGCCATCCACCTCGACGAAGCTGTCATGTGAGAGGCGCGTCGCGCCGGCTGGTGCTGTCAGTCGCAGGCAGGAATTGCCGTATAAGTCGACATATGTAAGGTTGGGGACCGCGTGGGAAATCTGTAATCCGCTGGTCTTGGTGACGCTTCCGGCGAGATCCGGATGCGGGTCCAGGATTGCGATCACTTCTGTCGGCTGATTGCAGGTGATCTCGATCTCGTAGCCCAACCGGATAAGCACATCGATACCCCTCGACTGTTGAAGTGTGAACGCTTCTGTGGGGGACATGTTCCGGCGGGGCTCGCTTCACACGCTTGCTTGCGCTCGGATTGCTGCCATTGCGCAGCAGCATCCGGCGCCGATTCAAGCGCTAAGCCCGCCCAAGTTGATTCCCCGTATCCCACGAAAAGGCTCTGCGTCGGGCATGCGGCGCAAGCTGCTAAAACAATGCTCCCCGCTTCAGACGGGTTTTCGGGCGAAGCGGCATTCGCGTCCTGCCAAATTCACGTGGACCCGTTGGTGTCCCTATGGGATGGGCTGGCTGGGATTAGTTCGTTGGCTTGAGCACAACCTTTGTCCATTCGTTTTGGTTGCTGTGGAAGTTCCGGTAACCGTCGGCGGCGTCTTCCAGGGACATCCGGTGAGAAATTAGGAAGGTGGTGTCGATCTGTCCCTCAAGAATGCGCTGCATCAGCTGGTGGGTGTAGGCCTGCACATGGGTCTGGCCTGTCCGGATCTGCAGACCCTTCTCCATCAGAGCGCCAAGCGGAAACTTGTCTGCCATCCCGCCATAGACGCCGGGGATCGATACCCGGCCACCCTTTCGCACTGCCATCAAGGCCATCCGCAGCGCATGAGCCCGGTCGGCACCCATGCCCACCTTCTGCTTGAGGGCATCAAGCAGGTTGTCCGGCGAGAAACCGTGGCTTTCCATGCCCACGGCGTCGATGACGGCATCAGGGCCGATCCCGCCGGTCATCTCCATCAACGCTTCCAGCACATGGGTTTGTGTGTAGTCGATTGCCTTGGCACCGAGGCCTTGCGCCAGCTGCAGTCGATGGGGATGGTGATCTATTGCGATCACCTGCGCGGCATCCATCAGCAGCGCTGACTGGACCGCGAAGAGACCGACCGGACCGCAGCCCCATACGGCAACTGTATCACCGGGCTCGATCTGCGCATTCTCTGCCGCCATCCATCCGGTGGGCAGGATATCCGAAAGGAACAGAACATCCTCGTCAGGCACGCCGTCGGGCACAACAATAGGCCCAACGTCGGAGAAAGGCACCCGAACATACTCGGCCTGGCCACCCGGATAGCCGCCAGTCAGATGGGAATAGCCGAACAAGCCGCTGACCGCATGACCATAGGCGAGATCCGAGGCTGCCTGTGTTTCCACCGGATTGGAGTTGTCACAGGCGGAAAACAGCGCCTTTTCACAGAAGAAACACTTGCCGCAGGAGATTGTGAACGGCACCACCACCCGATCCCCCTTTTTCAGGGTGGATGCCGGGCCGGTCTCAACCACACGCCCCATGAACTCGTGGCCGAGAATGTCTCCCGCCTTCAGCCCCGGAATCACTGCGTCATAGAGGTGGAGATCTGAGCCGCAGATGGCCGTCGAGGTCACCTCGATAATCGCGTCCCTCGGGTTGACGATCTGCGGATCGGGCACCGTGTCGACGCGGACATCATGTTTTCCATGCCAGGTCAAAGCGCGCATCAGGTCACCCTCCGGTTCTCTGCCGTGGCGATTTCGCCGGTTTCGATCAGCATCTTCAGACGCTTGAGCGCCTGGCGTCCCAGAAGGATCGGGTCGAACCCCCGGAGCCGTGCATAGAGGCTGCCGAGTGTTCCCCAGCGGGGTTTCCAGGCGAGCAGCAACTGCACTTCGGTGCCGCGTGATGCAGGGCTGTCGCGCAGGAGGAGCTTGATTTCCAGGTCGGTATCCGCAGTGTCCAGGCTTCGCCACGAGAGCACTTCGGGTGCCCTGTGCTTCACGCTCAAGGTCTCGATGCCCTCAGCGTCTCCGTCCACATGCCATGCAAGATTGCCATTCGACAGGGCACGGGCCTCCAGCTTTCCGCCGAAAATCAGATTCAGCGTCGGCAGATCGTGCAGCTGTCTGAGAACACCTTCCAACGGCGCGTTGATCGTGACGGTGCGTCCGCCGACCTTGAACCCGCCGAAGTCCTCGTGTTTGGCAGTCCGGCCCGGTGCATCATCATCGGGCGTCTGATCATGGTTCATACCAGTGCCTCCTCCGCATAAAGCTGGCGCATAAAATTGGCACCGGAAGCCTCGCTTCCGGTGCCAATTGTGTCAGGCTTTTTGCGCTGCTGCGTTTACGGCAGTTTCCGCAAGACCCGTGAGCAGCTCGTCGGTCTCGCTTTCCTCGGCAAGCGTCTGCTCCAGCAGCGCGACCGCGTCTTTCAGGCCGAGCTCCTGTGCCCAGGTGCGCAGCGTGCCGTATCGAGTAATCTCATAGTGCTCGACCGCTTGGGCCGCAGCCAGCAACCCGGCATCCAAAGCAGGGCTGCCCTTATAGTCCTGCAGGATCTCTTCGCCCTCTTCGAGGATACCCTCGATCGCGGCGCAGGTCTTGCCGCGCGGGTTCTTTCCGATGATTTCGAAGACCTGCTGCAGGCGTTCCACATGCACCTCGGTCTGTTCGCGGTGGTGCAGGAACGCCTCTTTCAGCTTCGGATCCTGCGCGCCGCGGGCCATCTTCGGTAGGGCGGAGAGGATCTTGCGCTCGGCATAATAGATGTCACGCAGAGTGTCGTGGAAAAGGGTGTCGAGGGTTTTCTCAGCCATGGTACGGTCTCCTATGCTGCCCACTGAACCGCGAACGAGCAGAGTTGTTCCCAAGGGCCATTCCGGGATCTTGCTTTGCCAGTGCGGAAACCTTTGGACGGACCTGTAGTTCTTTCCCCGGACAGATAAGGATATGAACCAAGATATGGCTCTGACGCAGAACCACCATCTCGTCGTCATAGGCGGCGGATTTGCCGGTCTTCAGACCGTGAACGCACTGAAGGGGGCGGGACTGCGCATCACGCTGATCGACCTGCGCAATCACCATCTGTTCCAGCCGCTGCTCTATCAGGTGGCCACAACCATCCTCGCGCCGTCCGAGATCGCATGGCTGATCCGCAGTCTGATGGAACGGCGGCCGGATGTGACGACCTTGCTGGCACGGGTCACAGGTGTCGATCCCGACCGCCGGCTGGTCATGACCGATGAAGGGGCGCCGATCAGCTATGACACGCTGGCGATCGCGACCGGTGCCACCCATTCATGGTTCGGCCATCCGGAATGGGCGCACCATGCGCCTGGGCTGAAGACCATCGAGGACGCGACACGGATCCGCAACCGTATCCTGCTGGCCTTCGAGCGTGCCGAACGGGAAACCGATCCTGAGATCAGGCAGGCCTTGCTGACCTTTGGCGTGATCGGTGGCGGCCCGACCGGGGTGGAACTGGCGGGCATTCTGGCGGATCTGGCTTGCAATATGATCCGCAATGAATTTCGCAACATCGACACCCGGCAGACCCGCGTCGTACTGATAGAAGCGGGCAAGCGAATCCTTTCGTCTTTCCCCGAAGATCTTTCAGATTATGCGGCACGCGCGCTGGAGCGACGTGGGGTGGAATTGCGCTTTGGTGCACCCGTGACGGATTGCACCGAGGAAGGCGTCCAACTGGGGGATGATTTTCTGCCATGCCGTACGCTGATCTGGGCAGCGGGCGTGGCGGCTTCACCAGCCGCCAAATGGCTGGGGGTGAAGGGCGACCGCGCGGGTAGGGTGCCCGTGCAGCCCGACCTGACGGTTGCAGGCCGGCCCGAGATCTTCGTGATCGGCGATACCGCTGCGGTGCTGCAGGAGAACGGCGATCAGGTCCCTGGCATCGCGCCTGCCGCAAAACAACAAGGCAGTCATGTCGCCCGTCTCATTCGCGCGCGGCTGTCCGGCGAGGCCACCACCGAGCCATTCCGCTATCGCCATCAGGGTGATCTGGCGACCATCGGCAAACGCGCGGCGGTGGTAAAGATCGGGCAGATTCGCCTGAAAGGCGCACTTGCCTGGTGGATCTGGGGTATCGCGCATATCTTCTTCTTGATTGGCACAAGGAGCCGGGCAGCGGTCGCATGGAATTGGCTCTGGACCTACCTGCGCGGCCAGAACAGCGGCCGCCTGATCGCGCATCCGAAACCCGGAGACGAACCTGCCATCGACTGAACCTGGGCCGGGACCTTCGACGGCTTCAGGTACCTGCGCCTGACCGGCTGGATCGGTTGCTCTCATCATGTGATATGCGCGCATAACCACCATTTACGATGGTCTTGTCCCTCATATTCGCCGGAAAGGAACATGGTGGCGCTCTGCAGGTTGCACTTAATGCACGTCTGCAGAGGAGACAGCCAGATGGTGGAAAAGAAGATCCCCGCGAAGGAAAATGCAGCATCGCCTAAAAGATCCGAAGGGCCGTTCGGACCCGGGAGTGAAGGTTGACGCTGGTGAAGAACATCACTTGAAACAGGCGGCGGCGTCGCTGAATCAGCCTGATGAGACGGGTTCTACGATCCGGGGGCAGCGCGAAGACCAGCCCTTGCGGCATGTCAATGACACGACGCAGCAAGAAGAGAACGCAGGTGAGGCTGCGGATGTGCCTGATGATTACGTCAGGGTAGCCGGGCGCAGGGAAATGCAGATGCC
Organism: Pseudogemmobacter sp. TB195; assembly: GCF_058313095.1. Lineage (NCBI taxonomy): Bacteria > Pseudomonadati > Pseudomonadota > Alphaproteobacteria > Rhodobacterales > Paracoccaceae > Pseudogemmobacter > Pseudogemmobacter sp. TB195. Next base: position 76,125 of record NZ_JBZEGG010000026.1, on the reverse strand, counting down.
ACCCAAAAAATGGGACAAGGTGGATGAAGAGAGCGACGAGTCATTCCCGGCCAGCGATCCTCCCGGAAACTACTGATCCCTTTGGCATCATTCGCGTCTGTATCCCCCGCTCGGTCGTTCAAATTGTGGTCTGAGGTTCCTCAGCTGCTTTAACGGCTGAGATAATAGCCCAGGACGGCGGCCAGGATGATCGCTGCCCCGAGCAGGAGCTTAACCCCGCTTTTGCCGGTCCAGCCGTCAAGCTCAGGCCGGGGCCTCGGGTCCTCTCTGACCTCGAGCCTGCGGGCCATTGCGATCTGTTCCGGTGTTGGGGGATGGCCGGCAGCTTCGTCATCTGTTCCGAGAGGCGCTGCTGCGGGATCGGGAAACGATACTTTGTCTCCAGCCTGACCGTGGTCGATCTCGTCACGAAGTTTGGCGGAGGTCACTGGGTCTTTCATGGCTCTTTCTCCTTTATCTCTTGAGTCGAACCCATGGCGCCTGAACATGTTCCTGCCTCGCTGGTCGCCCGGAACGATCCGCCGCATCACCAGTTATGCACAAGAGCCCCAAACTGGAGGTAATGCCTCATGGCCCCACGCGCGAATTGGAAAGGCACACTGAAGATTGCCGAGCTGGCCTGCCCGGTGGCGCTTTATGCCGCGGCCTCTACTTCGGACAGGATCGCCTTCCACACGATCAACCGCGCCACGGGTAACCGGGTGCGGCGGGAATTCGTCGATGCCGAAACCGGTAAGCCCGTGGATCGGGAAGATCAGGTCAAGGGCTACGAGGTCTCGGACGGAGAGCATGTGCTGCTTGATCCGGAGGATATCGCGGCGGCTGTCCCCGACAGTGACAAGGTTCTGGCGATCGAAGCCTTTCTGCCCTGTGGAGAGGTGGAAGACGTCTATTTCGACAAGCCCTATTATCTGGCGCCCGCTGATCATTCGGGCAAGGAGGCGTTCGGTCTGATCCGTGACGGTCTGGCGGCAAAGAAGGTCGCCGCCATCGCTCGTACGGTGTTGTTCCGGCGCATGCGGACGGTGCTGATCCGTGCTGATGGGCCGGGGCTGGTCGCGACCACGCTGAACTTTGACTATGAAGTCCGCTCAGTAGAGGCGGCGTTCAGGGACATTCCTGCTCCCAGGATCGCAGGCGAGATGCTGGACCTGGCTCGCCACATCATCCAGACCAAGATGGGCAGGTTCGATCCTGCCGCGTTTGACGACCGGTACGAGGCCGCGCTGGAGGAATTGGTCAAGGCCAAGATCGAGGGCCGCAAGATCAAACCGCGCGCAACCGAAGCGCGCGGCAAGGTGGTCGATCTGCTGGAGGCGCTACGCGAAAGTGCAAAACTGGACGGCAAGCCCGGCCCCGCCCGAAAGCCGCGCGCCAAGTCGCCTGTAAAGCCCGGTGCAAAGCGCAAGGCGGGTTAAACCATGGCGCTGGAACACTACCATCAAAAGCGCGACTTCACCGCAACGTCCGAGCCGAAGGGCAGGAAGGGACGCAAAGGCGGCGACAGTTTTGTCATCCAGAAACACGCGGCGCGCCGCCTGCATTATGATCTCCGGCTGGAAATGGACGGTGTGCTGCGCAGTTGGGCGGTGACGCGCGGCCCCAGTCTGGTAGCAGGGGAAAAGCGGCTTGCAGTCCATGTCGAGGATCATCCGCTGGCCTATGGGGATTTCGAAGGCACCATTCCGAAGGGTGAATACGGCGGTGGCACCGTGCTTCTGTGGGACCGTGGCAGATGGTCCCCTGTCGGTGATGTAGCCAAGGGCTATGCCAAGGGACATCTGGAATTCGAACTTGCGGGCGAGAAGTTGCAGGGCCGCTGGCATCTGATCCGGATGCAGGGAAAACCGGGCGAAAAGCGGGAGAACTGGCTGCTCATAAAGGCTGATGACGAAGTCGCCCGGCCCGGCGATGCGCGCGACATCTTGGAAGAACTGCCGCTGTCGGTCAAAACCGGTCGCGACCTCCCCGAAATCGCAGGCGAGGTGTCAGGCCAGTCTGCGAAAGCCGGGACACCCCGGAAGACCCGCGCAAGGGCCAAACCGGCGGAACTCGACGAAACTGAAACCGGGCTGCCCGATCCCGCCTCGATCAAGCGCGCGAAGAAAGAACCTCTGCCGGATTTCATTTCGCCGATGCTGGCAACGCTCGCCCCCGCAGCACCGAAAGGGGACCGCTGGCTGCATGAGATCAAGTTCGACGGTTATCGCCTGCAAGCCCGGATTGACACCGGGCAAGTCAAGCTTCTGACCCGCAGCGGGCTGGACTGGACCGACCGGTTCGGCAAACAGGTGCCAGCGGCCTTGCGAGAGCTGCCCATCGGCGCCGCACTGATCGACGGTGAGATGGTGGTCGAGGGCGGAAACGGAGCTTCGGATTTTTCCGCCCTTCAGGCTGATCTCAGCGAGGGGCGCGAAGACCGCTTTCTGTTTTACGGCTTCGACCTTCTGCACCTGAATGGTCACGACCTGCGCAGCCTGACATTGGAGCAGCGCAAGGAGATGCTGGAACATCTGCTCGCCACATCAGGCGGCCCGCTGCGCTACAGCAGCCATTTCGGGGAAAGTGGCGCCACGGTTTTGCGCCATGTCTGCCGGCTGAGCCTTGAGGGGATCGTGTCAAAACTGCGTGACTCCCCCTACCGGAAGGGACGCGGCAAGGCCTGGATCAAATCCAAATGCTCGGCCCGGCAGGAGTTCGTCATCGGCGGCTATATGCCGTCGACAGCGTCGCCAAACGCCATCGGCTCGCTCGTCCTTGGCGTCTATGAAGGGAAAGATCTGGTCCATGTGGGTCGCGTGGGCACCGGGTTTTCAGCCCGTATCGCGCAGGATCTTGTCCGGCGGTTGGAGAGGATCCGCAGCGATGACAGTCCCTTTGCGGCCCCGTTGACGGCGGAACAGGCGCGGCAGGTGCGCTACCTGCGGCCCGAACTGGTGGCCGAGGTCGAATTCCGCGCCTGGACGGCGGATGGCCACTTGCGCCATGCGTCGTTCCGGGGTTTGCGCGAGGACAAGCCCGCCACCGAGATCAGTCGTGAGGTTGCGACTGCCGAACTGAAACCGGCCAAAGCGGCGCCGCGCCCCACTGTCAAACTGACCCATCCCGACCGTATCTATTGGCCCGATGAAGGCATTACCAAGGAGGGGCTTGCGGATTACTACAGCCAGGTCTGGCGGCGGATCGCGCCTTTTGTGGTCAATCGCCCCTTGGCGCTCTTGCGATGCCCGGAAGGGATCACGGGCCAGAGCTTCTTTCAGAAACACGCGTGGAAGGGGCTGAACAGCAATATCCGGTTGGTCGAAGACCCGAAGGACCCATGTGATCCGCTGATCAGCATCGACAGTCTGGATGGGCTGATCGCGCTGGTGCAGTCGGCGGCGCTGGAGATCCACCCCTGGGGGGCTTCACTTGAGGATTGGGAACGGCCCGACATGGTCACCATGGATCTGGACCCGGGCGAGGGCGTGAAATGGCCGCGTGTAGTCGCGGCGGCGCAGGAGGTGCGCCAGAGGCTGACCGATGCGGGACTTACGGCCTTCGTCAAGACTTCGGGCGGCAAGGGGCTGCATGTCGTGGCACCTTTGAAACCCCATGCCACATGGCCCGAGGTGAAAGCCTTCACCAAGGGAGTGGCCCAGGCGATGGCCGCCGATGCCCCCGGCTACTATGTGGCAACGGTTGCGAAGGCAACCCGCAAGGGGCGCATCCTGATCGACTATCTGCGTAATCAGCGCGGTGCGACGGCGGTGGCAGTCTATTCTACCCGTGCCCGGCCCGGGGCGGCGATCTCGACCCCGTTGGAATGGGAAGAGCTTGGGCCGGAGATCGGCCCGGCGCATTTCACCCTGACCAATCTGCCTGCCCGACTGGCCGCAATGACGCGCGATCCGTGGGAGGGGTTTCGCAAGTCAGCCGCGCCGTTGAAGCTCAAGGCGCGATAGCTATTTGCCCTTCTTCTCGGCGGCAAGGCTGCGTTTCAGCGCATCCATGATCCTGACGACGTTATCCTTGGCCGCAGGTTCCGCCTTCGCCTTGGGCACACGCTTGCGGCCCTTTTTCTTCGCAGCGATCAGATCAAGCAGCCGAGCCTGCACGGGATCGGACGCCATGTCAGGCGACCAGGGCTGTTTGCGCTCATCTATCAGACGCTTGACCAGCGACATCAGTTTGGGATCGGGCTTCTTGTCCTCGACCTTGCCGAAATATTCTGCCGCGTTGCGCACCTCATCGCCATAGCGCAGGGTCCAGACAACGATACCATTGCCGCGCGGCTCGAGCATCACGGCGCGTTCGCGGCGATACAGAACCAGTCGCGCGATGCCGACGGTGCCGGTATCGGCCATGGCGGCGCGGATGACGGAGAACGCCTCCTCGCCCACCCGATCCGCAGGCGCGAGGTAATGCGGCATATCATACCAGATCCATCCGATACTGTCGGCCGGGACAAACATGTCGATGTCGATGGTGCGCGTGCTTTCCAGCGCGACCTGATCGATCTCGTCATCCTCAAGGATGATGTAATCGTCTTCACCCTGGGCATAGCCCTTGACCTCATCCTCCTCCCGCACGGGCTTGCCGCTGACGCTGTCGACATACTGGCTGATCACCCGGTTGCCGGTTTTGGCATTCATTGTGTGAAAGCGCACCTTTTCGGCCTCGCTGGTCGCGGGGGACATGGTCACCGGGCAATTGACCAGCGACAGTTTCAGATAGCCTTTCCAGAACGGCCGGGGTGCCATGCGTCACTCCTCAGCAGTCGTTCTCTTTGTCGATCCGGCCGGGATGGTCGCGGTCCTCGCACATGGCTGTGTCAGGGTTGCGCCCGCGCGGGATCGAGGGTTTATCGGTCCCCTGTGCGATTGCATGCTTGCGCACTTCCTCCGGCGTGACGCGCTGCTGTTCGGGCGTCAGATCATCCTCGCCCGGGACAACAGCTTCAGCCTGCTCTGCCGGGCTCGTCGCTTCCCATGCCTGACTGGTCAGATCGGCCTCAGGGCGTTGCCCCAGTGATTTCTGCTTCGGATGAGTGGCGGGTTCTTCGGTTTTACGGTTCATCGTACCTCTCCGATTGATGGATATCCAACCATTCAACACGCGCCTTGTTCCCCGTCGTTCTCCCCCCGCTATCGATGTGGGAAGTGGCGCTGACGGGACAATGAGCTCACGACCCCGCTGGCTCGTGTCACGTGGTATGTCTGCGGAACTGGACCGCGCATCTGCAGCGTTGGAATTCCGAGTTCCAAAAGCAACGCCACGCAGGTTCTGGATCTTTGATCATTTAGCGGAAGGTTCGCGACCCTCGCGCTGAAATCCGCCCCTTCACCTTCGGCGACAGCAAGGGCGGCAGCCCGCTCGACGATCAGCCCGACAATGCTGAACCCCCGTGCTTCCAGAAGCGCCGCCATCGGAAGCGCAACTTCAAGTCGGTCCTCGATGATCACCACATTTCTGGTCATGAATTGCTTATTGCCTCCACTTCGGGGCCGGTGTGGCGCGGACCCAGCTGTTTACGCCACAGTTCGGGCATGGCGTGTGCGAGTCGGAAACCAGCCCGCAATTCTCACAGCAGGCGGCAGCGCCGCGGGCAGGCAGGTCCTCATACACCTCTTCCCTCGGTGGCATGATTGAGAGGCCGGGCTGGGGGTCTCCTGCGGGAAACATTGACAGCTTGCCGGACGGCTCGAGATAGACCACGCGGAGAGAGGCGAGGTTTTCAACGCCTTTGAGGCGCAGCATTTCCATCAGTTCAAGGGATCCGAGCTGGCGGGCGCTCAGCCCATCACAGAGGATTACTCCGTCGCGCAGTATCGCGACTGGCTGACCGTCGATCACACGTTTCGCAAGGCGATAGCGCCGGATGGCGTAGTCGACACCCTTGTCCAACACCACAAGGACCGCAATGACGAGCATGGCATGCGCGAGCGGCACCTCGGGGTAGAACATCGCGTCGCCGACGGCGGAGCCGAGCGCGATGACAAGCAGGAATTCCACCACCGACAGCTGAGAGATGCTGCGCCCGCCAATCCAGCGGAGCAGCGCCATGGTCCAGATCCAGATGACCAGGATGCGAAAGATGATTTCCAGATAAAAGAGCGGAGGATCCTCGCCCAGAAAGACGCGTAGCCAGTCAAAGGGAGTGATCACTTCCATGAGGCCAATTCCTTCCCAGAGCAGGTTATGCTGCGGTGAGATATCCGGTGCGAGGTCAACTGACTGACCGTCCTGACGTCTGGTCAGCGAGCTGTCCCGGCGCATCAATAACGGTCAAGAGGGCAGAGAGGTTCTTGTTCTGCCCGAACCGTAGGGACACTGATCGATCGCTAAAGAAGCGTTCTCATTTCCGATGATCCGGCTGTGCCACTTCAGTCCGATACGCAGCGACATAGGCCAATGCGACCAAGGCACCGCCGATCAGATTGCCCATCGTCGCAGTGAGGAGATTGGCGAATATCCCGATGACAGTAACATCATAGCCCGCATGGTCGCCCTGTATGAAAAATGCATATGGCAGCAGATACATATTCGCGACCGAGTGCTCGAGCCCGGCGGAGACGAAGGCTGCAGTGGGCAGGAGCAGGGCTGCGAGCTTCGTAGTCACAGTCTGACCGCCATAGGCCATCCACACTGCAAGGCAGACGAGTATGTTTGCCAGAATGCCGCTGGTGAGGGTGACGCCAAAGGGTTTTTCGAGCTTGGTCACGGCCAGATCCAGCGCCGCCCGGCCGACCGCACCCTCGCCCTTTGCATGGACATCGGCAAAGGCGACCAGCCCTGCAAGGGCGAGGGAGCCAACAAAGTTCGCGATATAAACGATGCAAAGTGCCAGCAATGCCCGAGAGGCCGCCAGCTGGCCGAGGGCAACCGGACCTGCCATCAGTGTGTTGCCCGTGAAGAGTTCGGCCCCTGCGACCAGAACCAGCGCAAGCCCCAGTGCAAACACCAGACCGGCGAGGATCTGCGCCACACCGAAGGGCAGGTCATCGCCTTGTGCAAGCGCAATCGTAGCAAACAGCCCGCCCAGGCCGATGTAGATCCCTGCAAGGATGCCAAGCACAATCATAGGACGTAACGACAGATTGGCCTTGTCGGTCACAGCGTCGCAGACTGCCTTCGTCAGCACGGGCGGTTCCGGCAGCGTGGTATCAGCCATGCGCCACAGCCTCCGGGCTGATCCGCACCGGGACGGATTTTGCAGCAGGCGTCTTGCTCTCCTGCGCATATTGCCACAGCGGGATCAGCGCGTTGCATTCCGGGTAATAGGCGGCAATAGTGCCTTCGGGGATATCATAGTCGATGACCTGCAAGCCGCCGACACTCCGCGACATACCATCCTCCGTCGCAGCGGTCAGCCGTGCCAGCCCGTCCTTTGCAATCTGGAAACGCATTCGGTCGTTCGGGTTCATCATCACAATCATGCGCGAGCCGTGTATGCCGCGCAGCCGGTCGGCATTCCCGTAGATGGTAGTGTTGAACTGGTCGTTCGACCGCAGTGTGATCAGGCGCATCACATCGGGATCATCGCCGGTATCAAAGCTGGCATGCAGGGCCGAAGGCGTCTTGAAGTTTGCTTTGCCGGTGTCAGTCTCCCAGATGCGCTCGCGTGCGGGAACAGGGCGCGGGAAGCCTCCAGGCAGGTCCAGCCGGTCGTTGAAATCATGGAAGCCATCGGGAAAGATCGCCGCGATTTCGTCCCGGACGAGCGCATAGTCGGCGACCCAGCGATCCCATGGCACCAGCGGGTTGTCGGGCAGTGTGGCTTTGGCAATTTCGGCAACGATCCTGGGCTCAGACAGCAGTTGGGGGCTGGCCGGGCGGTATTTCCCGCGCGATGCGTGAATGCAGGTGGTCGAGTCTTCCATCGTTACGATTTGAGGCCCAGACGCCTGTTCGTCGATTTCCGAGCGCACGAGGGTGGGCAGCAGGTAGGTTGTCCGTGCGGTGATCAGGTGGCTGCGGTTGAGTTTTGTGGCGATCTGCACAGACAGATCGAGGTCGCGCCATTTGCGCTCCATCAATTCGCGCTCGGGGATGGCGCGGACGAAATTTCCGCCCAGCCCGATGAAGGCGCGGACCGTGCCGGCAACAATGCCCTCGCAGGCCTCAACGGTGTTCATCCCGTCTTCGCGCGGCGGTGTGAACCCATAGCGCTCGGCCATCTCGTCCAGCGGCACCAACTCGGTCTTTTCGGCAATGCCCACCGTGCGCTGGCCCTGGACATTCGAATGCCCGCGCACCGGGCAGATCCCTGCGCCGGGCCGACCCATATTGCCGCGCATCAGCAGCAAATTGACCAGCATCTGCACGGAGTCGACGCCTAGCTTGTGCTGGGTCAGGCCCATACCATAGATGGCGATGACTGATTTGGCCTCGGCATAGGTCCGTGCTGACGCCTCGAGGGCCTCGCGCGGCAATCCGCATTCGGCTTCGATCTCGGGCCAGGGTGTCGCACGCACCATGGCCTCGAATGCCTCGAACCCATGCGTATGGGCGTGGATGAACTTGTCGTCGAGGATGCGCGGCTCACCGGCAGCCTGCGCCGCATCATCCCAGGCGAACAGAGCCTTTGCCATGCCGGTCAGCACTGCGATGTCGCTGCCGGCGCGCGGCTGGTAGTATTGCGTTGCGATCTGCGTGGCGTTGTTGGTCAGCATCTGTCCCGGCCGCTGCGGATTGACCAAGGCCTCCCAGCCGCGTTCGCGCAACGGATTGAATACCACGATGGGCACATCACGTTCGCGCACCTCCTGCAAGGTGTGTAGCAGGCGCGGCGAATTGGTGCCGACATTCTGCCCGAAGGACAGGATGCAATCCGTGTCCTGAAAATGCTCGAGCAGGACGGTGCCTACGGGCGTCCCGATGCTCTGCGGCAGCGCCACGGATGTGGTTTCATGGCACATGTTGGAACTGTCGGGCAGGTTGTTGTTGCCATATAGACGGGCCAGCAGCTGATACATGAACGACGTCTCCAGCGAAGCCCGGCCCGAGGCGTAAAACACCGCATCCTTTGGCGCATAAGCGCGAAGATGTGCGCCGATATCGGCAAAGGCTTCGGCCCACGGCACCTCGACATAGGTATCGCTTGCGGCATCGTAACGCATTGGTTGGGTCAGCCGTCCCTCGTTCTCGAGGTCGTAGTCTGACCAGGTGAGCAGCTCAGTGACTGGATGACGGGCAAAGAATTCTGGCGTCGTGCGCCGGGCGGTGAGATCCCAGAAAGTGGCCTTAGCACCATTCTCGCAGAATTCCGCCAGATGGGGTTCGCCGGGTTTAGCCCATGCGCAGCTTGTGCACATATAGCCCCCGATTTTGTTGTGATCGCGCATCAACCCGACACTGGTTTGAACGGCGCGCTGTTTGACGGAGTGCTTGACCAGTGACTTGACCGATCCCCAGCCCCCCGTAGGTTGACGGTAGGCTTCGTGGCTGGCGCGATCAGACATAGCTCTCTCCTTGCTGCTATGTCTATGAATTGTCTCCGGTGCCAGTTGTTCCCACTTGCCACACGATCGTTATATATGTTGGAGGTGCCAGACCTTCGCGCAGTTTGGCGACACGGGACTGCCCGACCAGCGCTATTCGGATTCTGCCAAACAGCCGACTCAATGACACCTACACCGCCATTCGACCCTGATCTGGACGCTTGTGCCTTGGCACGTGCTCTGATCGGAGCTGCGCTGTTGGTGCGTGGTGTCGGTGGTGTCGTGATTGAGACCGAGGCCTATGCAGCCGATGATCCTGCATCTCACAGTTTTCGCGGGCTGACTGCCCGGAACCGCGCGATGTTCGGTCCCCCGGGGCATGCCTATGTTTATGTCTCATACGGGATGCATCTTTGCCTGAACGTGGTGGGACGCCCGGGCGAGGCCGTTCTGATCCGCGCGCTGCGTCCTGAATGGGGATCGGACGTGATGCGGCAACGGCGCCCGAACGGACTGTTATGCGCGGGTCCGGGTCGGCTGTGCCAGGCACTGGACATACGGATTGAAGACAATGGCAGGCCTTTTGACGGCAATGATCTGGTCCTGAATCCGGCATTAACGCCTATCGCAGGTATAGTGAGTGGCCCCCGCATCGGAATTTCACGTGCAGTGGACCTGCCCTGGCGCTTTGGATTGGCAGGGGAGAGGGGACTGAGCAGAAAATTCTAGACCTCAGTTTTCCTTAGAGACGTCGTGGGGCGACGGCGCTTTGTCGGTGCGCAACGGCCACTATCACATTGACCGGGGACGGCATGAATGCGGCACATGCCTTCCGCATCTACCGAGGCGCGAGATGTGAGCCGCGCGTCCTCTTATGGAAAGGCTGGCACATCGAACCGTCCTCAAAGCTCGCGCCAATTCGTCAACAGAGCATCGGTATCGATCACCTCGATCTGCGTATCGAAGCGGCTGGAATAGAGGTCCATTAGTTCATCATGTGTCCGGTTAGACGAACTGCACAACGCATCCTTGATCAGGATCAGTCTGAAACCCCGGTCAATAGCACCAAGCGCCGTCGCCAGGACACAAATGTCCGTCTCGCCTCCGGTCAGGAAGATCGTATCCACCTGTCCACGAGACAAAAGCTGATCCAGCGCGGCGGTCTCCCAGGGGGAATAGACCATCTTATCAATGACCTTTGCCGGCGGCGCATAAGGTGACAGGTCAGGCAGCAGGTCCACAGCCTCATTCCCGATGCGATCCAGGGTAACGCACTCCCATTTATGGTAGTAACGCCGCCAGGTACCCTTTGCATCTTCCGCTCGGGCAGGGGGGATAAACCGCGTAAAGATGGTGCGCGAAGGGTTGTGGCCGCAAATCGCAGCCACATTCGGCAAGATCCGCTCAAGCCACGGTACGGCCCAAGGGTATCCCGGGCCGAACAGACGCTGCATATCAACGCAGATATGCACGCAATCCGGCCCTAGAGGCCCATATCGTAAGCCCTCTCCCATTGCGCGTCAGGGTTTGAGGACACGCTCGCGCGCCCATAGTCGCAGCGCACGGCAGGCGGCTACGAAATCTGCGCTGCTGCCGGGTTCCAGAGGGATCAGCCCTTCATCCGCCGCGGCGTCGATACCGATTGCCTCCAACAATCCTGCGGCCCCGGGCGTATAGGCGATGAACTTGCAATGCGCGAAGGCATCGCTGACAAAATCGCGGGCCGCCACATCGCCTGCCAGCCGGTCTGCACCCTCTGGCGTCAGGATCAGCGCAACGGCGTCGAACAGCACCGATGGCCCTCCATCGATCATGTGCATCGCCGGGGTCAGGCTACCATCTTTTGCTCGGGCGCCACCCACCTTGGGGGCAACAATCTCCAGCGTGGCGCCTTCATCCGCCAGCGCGGCGGCCAGATCGGCGACCAGAGCCGCGTCGATCCCGTCGCAGATCAGCGCTCCCACCTTGCGACCCGCAAAGCTGGCGGGCGGGTTGCTGATAATGCTGAGCGCGGGAGACGGATCCAGATCACGCGGTGGCGTCGCGGTATCGGCGGGGTCGGGCAGGGTTTCGATTCCCAGCTTGTCGGCGACCATCTCGGCCAGCGGGCCGTCGATGTTCAGCAGATGCGAAACCATGCGCTCGCGGATCACCGGAATTTCGCATTTCGACAGTTCGAAGATCAGTGCATTGGCGATGTGCTTTTGCTCGATCGCGGTCTGGCTGAGATAGAACTGCCGCGCCTGGCTGTAGTGATCGGCGAAGCTTTCAGGGCGCAGTCGTTGCTTTTCGCCATCGGGCGGAGTGGCGTGGCTGTGGTGGCCGCGTTTCGGGTCTTCACGCGGGCCGGTGCCATGCGAGTTCGGCTGATAGTTCACCCGGCCGACCGGATTGCGCATCGCCATATGCCCATCCTGTTGGAAATGCGCGAAGGGGCATTTCGGCGCGTTAATCGGGATATGGGTGAAATTCGGGCTACCCAGACGTTTCAGCTGTGTGTCGAGATAGCTGAAATTGCGGCCTTGCAGCAGCGGATCGTCGGAAAAGTCGATCCCCGGCGGCACGTTCTGAGTCATGAAGGCGACCTGTTCAGTCTCGGCGAAGAAGTTATCGGGCATCCGATCCAGCACCAGCCGCCCCACCGGAACAGGTTTGATCACCTCTTCGGGAATGAGTTTGGTCGGGTCCAGCACATCGAAATCAAAACTGTCAGCAAAATCCTGATCGAAGATCTGCAGACACAGCTCCCATTCCGGGAAATCTCCGGCCTGAAGGGCATTCCATAGATCGCGACGATGGAAATCGGGATCGGCGCCGTTGATCTTGACCGCCTCGTTCCACATCACCGATTGCAGCCCCAGCTTGGGCTTCCAGATGAATTTTACGAAGATAGATTTGTCATCCGCATCCAGAAGTCGGAAAGTGTGGACGCCAAACCCTTCCATGAAGCGGAACGAGCGCGGGATCGCGCGATCTGACATCACCCATATGATCATATGCATGGATTCCGGGGTAAGGCTGATGAAATCCCAGAAATTGTCATGCGCCGACTGCGCCTGCGGAAAGGCACGGTCAGGCTCGGGCTTCACCGCATGGATGACATCTGGGAACTTGATAGCATCCTGAATGAAGAAGACCGGAATGTTGTTACCGACGAGGTCCCAGTTGCCTTCCTTCGTGTAGAACTTCACCGCGAAACCGCGCACATCGCGGGCCAGATCGAAACTGCCCTTTGAGCCGGCGACGGTGGAGAAGCGAACAAAAACAGGGGTGATTTCGCCCGCCCGCTGAAAGATGTCGGCGCGGGTAAAGTGCGCAAGCGATTCAAAGGTCTCAAAGAAGCCATGCGCGCCGTAGCCCCGGGCGTGAACCACGCGCTCGGGAATCCGCTCATGATCGAAGTGGAACATCTTCTCGCGGAAGTGGAAGTCCTCGATCAGCGCCGGGCCGCGTGCGCCGATCTTCAGGGAATTTTGGTCGTCCGCGACAGGCCCGCCTTGCGCAGTGGTCAGCGTTTCGAATCCGGCATCGGCGATCTGGTGCAATTCGCCACCACTGCCCCGGGTAAGGGTCTGGTCATGTATCCTGGCGTTTTTGGATTTCGGCATCTTCGTCTCCATGGCTGGCATTTGGCGTGCTGGTCGTCCCGGACCCGCCGGGCTGTTTGGTGTTGCCACTGGGCCGGGCATCCGGGTCGATACGGTGCCTGCCTGCGGGGTCGATCTGTTGCTGGCGCTGGTCGATGACATTCGGTGAAGGACGGCGCAGCGCCTCGGGAGAAACCACCCCGGCACCGCTTTCCTCGGAAGGGCGCTCCTTCTGCGGAACGGACTTTGGGTTTTTGGTCATGACGGGCCCTAGCGATGATGTCCCCAGTCGAACCGCCGCCTGCGCGAAATGTTCCGGTGCCGAGCCCAGTCCGCTTTGGCGGGTTCTGACCTCGTCTCGATAAAAACAGGGCGCACAGGAACATTGTCGCTGATGTCCTGTTCAAACCCCGCATGCCGAAGTCATCGCATGTGCAACTCAGAAACATGGCAGCGCCGACTGGTCACTGCCGCAGGTTTTTCCGACGCCTCGCCACGGTGCGTCGCGCCCGGAATATGCCAGAACCCCTGAAAGTGGAGGAAGAAATGCCTAGAAACAATGATATGTCCGAACGTGACTCGCGCGGCCGGTTCGTCAGCGATGACGATAATCGCGGCGGTGGTCGTTCCGGGAGCAATGATCGTGACCGCGATTCCCGCGGCCGCTTCATGAGTGACGACGATGATCGCGGCCGGTCTGGGCGCAGGTCGGGTGGCTATGATGATCGCGGCGATCAGGACCGGGATTCACGCGGCCGGTTTACCAGTGACGATGACCGGGGCCGTGGCGGCCGGTCGATGAGCCGCCATGACGATGATGACCGTCGCTATTCCCGCAGCCGGGATGACGACTATGGCCGCGATCATGGTCAGGGTGGCTGGTTCGGCGACCGGGAAGGTCATTCGGAGGCATCGCGGCGGGGCTGGGAAGGCCGGCGCGATGATGGTCGCGGCTCCTCCAGCCGGGCGTCCGGTCGTTACGATGATGACGACCGCCGCTACTCCCGCAGCCGGGATGACGACTATGGGCGCGATCACGGTCAGGGTGGCTGGTTTGGGGACCGGGAAGGTCACTCCGAGGCCTCGCGCCGTGGCTGGGACAACCGTCGGGACGACGACAGCCGTGGCTCCTATAGCCGTTCGTCAAGCCGTTATGACGATGACGACCGCCGCTCGTCGCGCGGCCGGGACAGTGACTCTGGTCGCGATCACGGTCAAGGCGGCTGGTTCGGGGACAGCGAAGGCCATTCCGAAGCGTCGCGCCGTGGCTGGGAAAATCGCCGCCGCTGATACCGGCATCGGCAGGGGGGCTTCGTGCCCCCCTGTTTCTTGGCTTCACGCTGATCCCGATGAAAAGGACAAGCAAAATGGAAGAAATTCGCAGAAATTATACTGCATGGCTGCGCGATGCGCATGCCATGGAAGAGCAGGCGATGACGATGATGCGGGGCATGCTGTCGCGTCTCGAGAATTACCCCGACCTCAGCGCCAGGATCGAGCGGCACATCGGTGAAACGGAGCGTCAGGCCGTTGCCTTGCGGGATTTGCTGAACAGCAGCGCCGAAGGCACTTCGATGCTGAAGGATGCGATGGGCAAAATGGCGGCGACCGGTCAGGCGCTGAGCGGGATATTCGCTAGCGACGAGGTCGTTAAGGGCAGCATGGCAAGCTACACCTTCGAGCATATGGAGATCATCGCCTACAAGGTGCTGATCGCCGCCGCCACCCAATTGGGGGACACCACCGCAGTCGCCATTTTCGAGCAAATCCTCGCCGAAGAACAGGACATGGCGGACTGGCTGTTTGATCACATGGACGAGACCGTGCGCATCTTCCTGTCCCGCGACGAGTTGGATCTCCAGGCCGGTCGCTGAATATGGCCCCGAAGCCCGCAACAGTCCTGCGGGCGCTGCGCCGAAAGGATGTGCTTGATCAGGTTGCGGCCTTGCCCTGGCGCAAGGGCGAAAGCGGGGTCGAAATCCTGCTGATCACCTCGCGCCGGACAAAGAGGCTGATCATTCCGAAGGGCTGGCCCATGCGCCGTCACACCGGCCCCGAAGTCGCCGCCATCGAGGCGATGGAGGAGGCGGGGGTTGCGGGTCGGATCAAGGCCCGTCCGCTGGGGCACTACAGCTATTCGAAGGTGTTTGACGATTGTGTGCTGCCGGTGCGTGTCGCGGTCTTTCCCCTGCGGGTGAAAGAGGAGTTTTCCGAATGGAGAGAGGTCGATGACCGCAGACGAATATGGCTGAGCCGCTCAGAGGCCTGTGCGGTCGTGACGGATGCGGGGCTCGCGCGGCTGTTCTCCCGGATCTGACGAAACCAACCGTGTCGCCGCGGTCCGGCGACTGAATGAAGGAGGAGAAGACAATGAAGAATTTGCTTTTGACTACGATGCTCGTGTCGGCCTTTGCAGCCACATCTCTCATCGCGCAAACCACCGATCCGGCGGTGCCGGGCGACGGCGTCATGATGCCGGAAATCACTGCGCCGGAAGGCTTCGTGCGGCAGGACATCTCCCTGACCGCCGAAGATTTGTTGGGTGCGACGATCTATGACGCCACTGGCGAGTCCATCGGGGATGTGCATGATCTGGTGCTGGACATCGGTGCATCAGGCGGCAGTACACCCGAAGGCGTTGGGGGCACTGTCCCTGATAGCAGCACAGATACCGATACAATGACCGGGACCGGCATGTCGCCGGACAGCAGCGGCGGCACGACTGGCGCGATGCCGGAAGGGTCGGCCACAGACGGCGCCATGGATGGCAGCGCTGCGCCGGATGCTGGCACCGCAGGCACGGCAGGAGCCCCATCTGGCGAAGCGGCCACCGGAGAGAATGATGGCGCCAACACCGGGACGGCTGTCGAAGGGTCAACCAGCACCGATCCAATGATGTCGTCCGATGGCGCCAGCGGAACCGGCACATCTGAGACCACGGCGCCCTCGGACAACGTTCATACCGGAGCCACCGGAGATGCGGCGGATGGTGCAGCAACCGATGGCACCGGAACTGCCCCTGACGCAAATGCGACGGGCACCACAACACCTACCGGCGCCAATGACAAACTGACCCCGGGCGTGACTGCCGGCGCCGGCGAGGCGACCCATGCCGTCTTGGACATTGGCGGCTTCCTTGGCATGGGCGAGCATCGCATCGCCGTGCCGATCACCGATCTGGCGATTTATCGCAGCGACAGCGAAACCCGGGTCTACCTGCCCTGGACCCGCGAACAGCTGGAAGCGCTGCCGGCCTATGACGAAAACGACCCGACCACCTTGGGTCGCTCGAACATGCCGATGGCCAACTGACCGGACCGGGACGCGGCCCCGACCGGGGCCGCGTCCCTTCACCAAGCGGGAGCAGCACCATGCGACTTCGCCCACCACATTGCGTTTGCGCGATTCTGGCCGTCGCCAGCCCGCTCTGGGCGCAGCCCGAGGGGGAGGTCGGCCTTTATTCCGACGTCACCATCAATGGCTCGATCCTGGAGCCTAGCCCCATCGACCTGCCGGACAGCGAAGGCCTTGCCGCCATGCTGAATGTGCCGGACAGGGCGCAGATCCAGGTCTTCGCCCGCGACCTGGTCAATCCGCGCATGCTGGCCGTGTCTGAAGCCGGTCACCTCTATGCCACCCGCCGCAGCGTGGGAGATGTGGTGCTTCTGCGGGACGAGGATGGGGATGGCATCGCCGAGGCACCGGTCACGGTGGCCAGCCGTCCGGGGATGCACGGCATCGCCTTTGACGGCGGCAGGGTCTATCTCGCCACGGTCAACGATGTCTATGTGGCCGATGTAGCTGCGGATGGCACCTTCGGACCGCTGCCCCGGATCATCAACGACCTGCCCGATGGCGGGCAGCATCCGAACCGCACCTTGGGCATGGGGCCGGACGGGATGCTTTACATTTCGGCAGGATCCACCTGCAACGCCTGTGCCGAGACCAACCCGGAAAGCGCCACGATCCTGCGCGCGAAACCTGATGGAACCAGCCGCACCATCTTTGCCAAGGGGTTGCGCAATACCATCGGCTTCGACTGGCAACCCGGATCGGGCCAGCTGTGGGGCATGGATCACGGAATCGACTGGCTGGGCGACGAAGCGCAGGTCGAGGAACTGAACCAGATCCGGCAAGGGCACGGCTATGGCTGGCCCTATGTCCACGGCATGGGCGAGTTCAACCCGCAGGACAATCCCCCCAATGGGATCAGCCTCGAGGCCTGGGCGGAGATGTCCACCGATCCCGTGCTCGGCTACACTGCCCATGCGGCGCCGATGCAGCTGGCCTTCTATGATGGCGCGATGTTCCCCGAATGGCATGGCGACGCCTTTGTTGCCATGCGCGGATCCTGGAACCGCCGCCCGCCTGCGGGCTATGAGGTGGTCCGCATCGACTTCGAGCGGGGCCAGCCGGTGGCGATCGAGCCCTCTCTGACCGGCTTTCTGGTGCAGGACGGGGAAAGCTGGGGCTATCTGGGCCGTCTTGCGGGCGTGGCCGTGGCCCCGGATGGCGCCATTTTCGTGTCGGACGATGATCAGGGCGTAATCTATCGAATCTCGGCCACGGGCGCGGCGGAACCAGAGGCGGAGAGACGCGCAGAGATGCCAAACCCGATCCTGCCCCTGACCCCCGGCCCCATCGCACTTGACCTGTTCGAGGCGGATGGCGCGGTCGAGATCACCTCCTCCTTCGGGAATGGAGAGCCCATCCCCGAGCAACATTCGGCAGATGGAGACAACGCCTCGCCCCCGCTGTCATGGCAGGGCGCGCCGGAGGGGACGAAGTCTTTCGTGATCATCGCGGATGATCCCGACGCAGCCGCGCCGAAACTCTTCAACCACTGGCTGCTCTACGACCTTCCCGCCGATGTGACCGCCTTGCGGGAGGGCCTGCCGACCGAGCCGCTGCTCCTAGATCCGAAGGGCGCGAAGCAGGGCACGAATGACACCGGCGGCACCGGCTATTTCGGCCCCAAACCGCCGGTGGACGACCCGCCGCACAGCTATCACTTCCAGATCTTCGCGCTGGACGTCGGCAGCCTTGGCCTGAAGCCCGGTGCCAACCGATCCGAGATCCTGTCCGCGATGCGGGGCCATGTCCTCGCCAAGGGCGAGATCATCGGCCAGTTCGAACGCTGACCCATCGAAGGGAGAGAATGATGTTGATCCGACTGTCCGCCCTCGCGCTTGGTCTGTCCACGGGTCTTACGCTGGCTGAACCCGCGCCCGACATGCAGGCGGTGCTCGACAAGCTGGTCGAGCTGCAGGCCAAGCCGATCCACACGCTGGACGTGCCCGCCGCCCGCAGCCAGGCCACCCCGGCCGACGCCGCCAAGGCCGTCCAATGGGTAAAGCGCATCCCTTCGGCTCCCGAAGGACGGATCGCGACCGAGGACATCTCCATCCCGACCGATGCCGGACCGCTGCCCGCACGGGTCTACCGGCCCGAAGGGGAGGGCCCGTTCCCGGTGATCGTCTATTTCCACGGCGGCGGCTGGGTGCTTGCGGACCTGAACGTCTATGATGGCACGCCCCGCGCGCTGACGGCGGGGGTGCAGGCGATCACCGTTTCGGTCGAATACCGCCACGCGCCGGAGCACAAGTTCCCCGCCGGGCATGATGACGCCTGGGCGGCCTATCAGTGGATCGTCGAGAACATCCACGACTGGAACGGCGATGCCGCACGGATCGCCGTCGCCGGCGAAAGCGCCGGGGGCAACCTGGCGGCCAATGTCGCCCTGATGGCGCGGGACATGAAGGCGACCATGCCGCTGCGGCAGCTGCTGGTCTATCCGGTTGCGGGCAATGACATGGACACCCCGTCCTATCAGGAACACGCCAAAGCCGCTCCGCTGGGCAAGGCCGACATGGAATGGTTCGTCCGCCACGTCTTTACCTCGCCCGAGGAAGCCGCCGATCCAAGCCTGAACCTGCTGGGGCAGGAAAGCCTTGCCGATCTGCCGCCCGCCACCACATCCTTGCGGAAATAGACCCGCTGCGGTCCGAGGGCGAGGCGCTGGCGGCAGCATTGAAGGCGGCCGGGGTGGAGACCAATCTTCGGGTGTTCACCGGCGTCACGCATGAGTTCTTCGGGGTGGGCAAGGTGGTCGGCGCCGCATCGGAAGCGATGGACATGGCGGTGGCCGATTTGAAACAGGCCTTCACGGCGCAGGAGGAATGACCATGAAACTGATATGCAGCCTGGCCCTTGCGGCCCTGATGACCGGCACCGTCCCTGCCATGGCGCAGGAGGTTGTCGCGGTGATGGACATCGCGCCCGAGGTCTTCGTTCAGACCGCCGCGAAAGCGAACGCGTTCGAGATCCGCTCCAGCGAACTGGCGGTGACCAAGGCACAGACCCCCGCGTTGAAGGACTTCGCCGAACAGATGATCGCCGATCACACCGCCGCCGCCGAAGCCCTGCAGGCAGCGGCGGAAGCCCCTGTCGCGGACGACCTCGACCCCAAGCATGAGGGTATGCTGGCCCTGCTGGAGGGCGCCGAGGGCGGCGATTTCGACATGCTCTACGCCGATATGCAGGCCGCAGCCCATCCCGAGGCCGTGACGCTGTTTTCCACCTTCGTGGCGTCAGGCGACGGCGGCGAGGTTCACGCGTTCGCCGCCGAGACCCTGCCGAGGCTGGTGGAGCACAAGGCGCATATCGACGCGATCATTGGACGCGGCATACGGGACTGACAGGCTGGTGCGCACGGTGCCTTGCGCTTCATCCCCGACAAGAACAGCTCGGTTTGTCGGGCCAGATCGAACAGGCGGCAATTTTCCATCCGCCCCTACTTCGTGACGAAGTTGGTGCCCGTGTTATGATAAACTACCCAAGATTGTGCAGAATGGTCTCAACAAACCAGTTTCTGTGCTCGTTCTCTTACCGGGAAGAAAAGCAGTGGAATGCTTTCTGCCCGGCTCTTGTCGTGGCCGTGTCCAAAGCAGAGAGCAATGATGGGTGAGGACATCGTCAGATTACTGCCACTTCTTCGCTCTCGTGCCCGCGAGCTTGTGATCGAAGAAGGTGCAGCAGATACTCTTGTCGAGCGGACCCTCATCCGCGCGTTGAGGGAAGCGGCATCCTACGACCAAAACTCCTATGTGGAGGAATGGTTGATTTCGCTGATGGTCACGGAATGGGAGGTTTCTCGTCCTCGCCATTGAACTCCATGCTTTTTCGCCTCAGCGACAAGGACCTACTTTCGAAGTTCCAGCAATGATCCGAGATAACGGGCGAGGCGGACCGAGTGCTCTTCAATGGTTTCGCGGCCTCGCCCAATATTTGCCTTGTCCTCAAGGTCCAGAATTTTTACCCGCCTCGCCAATGGATTGCTTGCGGCCCGCCGAACCAGATCGCTGTCAACCTCGCCCTCGCGCCGGGTGAGAGCGTCTACCGCCTCCGCCAGATCATGGCGAAGGCCGGCAACTTTCAACGCGTCGATTGTCCATTCGCTCCGCTCGACAACATCATGCAGAATGCCGACGATACGTTCGTCATCCGTCCTCGCAGCGCGCATGACTCGTAGCGGATGCTCAATGAAAGGTGTTCCATCCCGCTGCGTCTGGCCGTGGTGTGCAGCCGTAGCAAGCTCTATGGCAGCTTCGAGCCTCATATCGGCGCCTTTCCAGGGGTTCACTTCAACGAATACGGCTGGAATGAGACTTTGGATCAGCCGGTGCTGTTATTCGCACCCATATGATACGAAGGTCTCGCTCGCTTCCGTTCGTTATTGAGCATCACAAAGCCGTAATCGTTCCGAGTCTGGCTGGTGAGGCCCGGGGCATTTAACTCCGGGCCTCGGCACTCGGAACCAACCGCCTGGAGAACTCATTTCTCACATTGCAGGCCAGATGGCGATGTGGAGCGCCTTCGATCTTTCCGACTTCGGTGGTGGCGCCGGTGTCCAGATTGACCGAGTGGAAGCCGCCATCGACCACAAGCAATGCTTTGTTACCACCCTCGCCGCCCGAGACGATGTCGAGTGCGGCCTCGGTCGGTTCGGCCGATCTCTCCCACCGCGTTCAGTTTGCCGTCATGCTGCGGTTCCGGCACCGCCAGCCAGCCACGCCGTCGATGTTGGGTCTTGAGTCTGCGTGCGAAGTTGTAGGCGGCCATAAAGTCGCTGAGGTGCGTGCGCAGCTGATCGTGGCTGTCATGGTGGAAGCGCTTAACGGTGGCGTCCTTGATCGTGCGGTTCATGCGCTCGATCTGACCGTTGGTCCAAGGATGGTTGGGCTTGGTCAGCCGGTGCTCGATGCCGTTGGCCTCGCAAATCATGTCGAAGCGCATCGGCCGGGAGTATATTGTGTTCCTGTTCCGTGGCTGCTCTGCGAACTGGATCCCGTAGCATCTCGGGAATGACGTGCCGTTGGATGTTATGGCCGCCTGCGCAGCCCACAAATTGCGCAGCTGGCGGCCATAACCGAGTCTCAGGTCTCTATGGTGGTTTTGCGAACCACACCACAGAGGAGACCGGCTATGGCCAAGGTTGAGCATACTTCGGATGCCCGCGTTCTGGTAGGCATCGACATTTCTAAGCACCGGCACGAGGTGCTGATCGCGGTCCCGGGCAAGACGCGCCGGCGGCGCCTGACGATCACCAACAGCACTGATGACTTCATGCGGCTCATCGACATCTTGCGGGAATACGGCCTGCCTGTCCTGATCGGTATTGAGGCCACGGGCAACTACCATCGCGTGCTGATGTATCATCTTGGCGTCGCCGGTTTCGACCTGAAGCTGGTCTCTTCGGTTGCCTTGGCCCGCACCCGGGAGGCTTTGCACAACAGCTGGGACAAAAATGATCCCAAGGACGCCCAGGTCATCTTGCATATGCTGCAAATTGGTGCCGTGCTGATCTTTCAGGACCCGATGGTGGCTGGCACGAACGACATCCAGGAGTTGTCAAAGACCCATGATCCCGTCTCGCGGGCCAAGACCGAGCTGTGGCACCGCATTCTGACCCATTACCTGCCGCTTTACTTTCCGGAAGCCGACCGTTTCCACCGCAGTTCACGCACTGACTGGTTTCTGGCCTTCCTCGAGATGTTCCCCTCTCCGCACATGATCTCGGCGCTGACCAAGGAGGAGTTCACCAAGACCGCTTGGGAGGTAATCGGGCGCAAGGTCGAGAAGTCTCTCCTGTTGTCAGATATTTACTAGACGGCGAAGACTTCTGCGGGGCTGCCCGTCTCCCCGGAGTCGGACGCCATCCGCATGTTCCGCCTGATGCTGGCCGAAGGCAGAAGTCTGATCCGGCAGCGCAATGCCATTGAAGACCGCGCCGTCGAGCTCCTCGGCGATCGGCCCGATTATCTGCTCCTACGCACCATTCCCGGCATCGGACCGATCAACGCCCTGACCATCCTGGCCGAGACGGGAGACCTGCGCAGGTTCCGCCACCATCGGCAGTTTCTGAAGTTCTGCGGCATGGATCTGGCCACAGTCCAGTCCGGCATGTTCCGCGGCCGGAGCAAGATATCCAAGTATGGCAATGCTCGCTTGCGCCGCACTTTATGGCTGGCGGGGCAGACGGCGGTCATGAAAAAGACCAACAGCTACCGCGACAAATTCGAGCGCTATATCCAAAGATCGGCAAAACCCGGATCTGCGGCGCAAAGCTTATACCGCTATTGCAGCCAAGATGGCGCGCACCATTCACGCCGTGATCAAATCCGGCGAACCCTATCGTCCCTTCTTCGAGGGGACGAGCCCAGGCGGAAGGACCTCTCTCTTCTAGCCGTGGAGGCGCGTGACGCGACCTCGTAGATAATGGTCGGGCCTTCCGCTTGGGATTTAGGATCTCGTCTTAAGGACGGTGAGGGCGGCAACCAGGTCGACCCTGTATTTGCTATGGAAGAGACCACTTCTTGACGGCGGAGCCCGCCTGGGCAACTATTCTCAAGGCATCCGAGCGAACGGATGCCCCGTGATCTGATGCCCAAAACCGCGTTTCCTTCCCGAGCTAGGACGTTGTCCGTGAGAATGGTATGGACCTGATAGGGCACGGATTCGAGCATATGCTGAAGGAACTCCCAGGCTGTCTTCCTGTCAGCCTTGTCGACGAGTTGGGTCACGGCGAATTTGCTCGTTCGGTCGATGCCCACGAACAAATATAATTTGCCTTCAGCGGTTTGCACCTCGGCGATGTCGATGTGGAAGAACCCTATGGGGTAGCGTTTGAACTTCGACCGCTTCGGCTTGTCGCCTGCCGTATCAGGCAGGCGCGAGATGCCATGTCGCTGCAGGCAGCGGTGCAGTGCCGATCGCGTCAGGTGAGGGCTCGAAGGCTGCAGAGCGTAAAGGCAATCGTCCAATGGCAGAAGCGTATGGCGCTTTGACACGCGTGTTCTCGAGGATGTATGTGACGGCCTCCCCGACGATGATCGGCTGGACGCCTCAGGGATCGCTGTTACTATATGCGGGGGGGGCGATCACGCTGGCGGGCATTGTTCACTCTCAACTTGCACGGCACCTGGTAGAGGCTATCGCCGGCAGGTGTAGGGGCGTGAACCATGACCGGAACAACCTCAGGGTTAGCCGGAGCAACAACGTCTATGGCAGGTGAGTGCGGCGTCCCGTTCTGCCGCAAAAGATGGCATACCCGTACGGCAGAGGGATGGACCATGTATCACTTCCGCCAGCCTTACTGGACATTTACCCGGCTGGATGCAAATAGCTGTATTCTGACGGGGATGTTGGGTAAACTTTTGTCGTGACAACACTGGCTGGATCAGATCAATGGTGAATTCGGTTATTCCTTTCCCTGGACAGTATGCGGAGGCGTCTTCCGAGGAAGAGGAAATTGTTCGGGCTGCCACGCAGGACCTCTTGCGCGCGGTCGCGGCTCAGCCTGTGCCTGACAGGTTGCATGCACTCGCGGCGGAACTGGGCAGAGCTCTGGATATGCGAGGCACCGAATTGTTCGCGCCAGACGATGAGACTGACCGTACGGCCTGACTTTTTGGCGGAGTACCGCTGATTGCCCTGGAGCTTCGGAACCTGGAGTCCACTGGCTGGTTGGTCTCCCGTTACAGAAGCTGAGGGAGAGAGAGCATGGTGACGCCACGCGGGTTCGGAAGCCAGACCAGGGCAGCTTCGGACGAGTTGATCGAAATGATCCCGACGCTCCGAATCTATGCGCGCAATCTGATGCGAGGCGGTGATGAGGTCGATGATCTCGTTCAGGAAACGCTGATGAAAGCGATTGCAAACGCTGCACGCTTTGAACCAGGAACCAACCTGCGGGCCTGGCTTTTCACCATCATGCGCAATTCGTTTCTCACGCGTGTCCACAAGCGTGCGCGCGAGCCCGTGGGCCGCGCAGATTGTGTATCTGGCAACGTCATCTGCTTTCCGCGCCATGATGCCCAGATTGCCGGAAATCGTGTTATCCAGGCGATTGATCGGCTTCCGAGCCAGTATCGGGAAGCGCTGGTCCTAGTGTTCGTCGTCGGCGAAAGCTATCAGGATGTTGCCCGGATCTGCGATTGCGCCATCGGTACCGTGAAGAGCCGCGTAAGCCGCGGCCGGCAAATGCTGATGGAGGATCTGGGAGTGACGCGGGTCAGCGATCTCATCGCTGTGAATTATGGATGAATTCTGCGGGCTCACACATTCGATGAGCCCATAGCTCGTCCTGATATCATGACGATGCGTATACCTCCGGCTAGATGCAGCATCGCGTTCACTAAAGATGTGGCCGCCGAATTCCCGCGTCCTGCTTCGGGGATTCTAACTGTTGGGGCCCGGTTCAGGAGCCGGTCGTTGTTGCCGATCTTCCGGGTCGACCTGCTCTTCGTTCCCATTGTCATTGGGGTCCTCATCTAGAGGATCGTTTCCCGGTAGGATATTCCCTTCCTCATCGGCGGGAAGCGGGTCGTTTTGCGTCCAACGCAACTCCTCGATGGCGCGGTCAAAAACCGGCATCTCAGTGCATGTTTTATCTATCCTCGCAACTCCGCCACGGGCGTCGCGAGCGGCTGGCTTTTCAGGTGCTTTACTCATCAGACTGGTCCTCCGCTGCTCGATGGATATTCAATCGTCAAGCTTGGGGAATGTTCCCGCGCTGATAGAAACGATCGCTGGATCAGAGTGGCAGAGCGATCGTGCAGCGAACCCCGTCGGCGTCGAGCCGGAATGTCGTGATCGCGTCCAACTGATAGGGCAAGGCCTTTTCGATCAACTCCCGTCCCTGGCCAAGGCGGGGAGTGGTGTCAGGGATTGTCACACCAGTCTCGCTCCATTCGACAAGCAGGAGCGGGCGGTCGATGTCCTCGATCCGCCAGGCGACCAGCAGTTTCCCTCCCAACTGCCCAAGGGCTCCATGCTTCACAGCATTGGTGGCAAGCTCATGCAAGGCCATCGCCAGCATCTGCACCGCAAGGGGCCGCAGCGGCACATCGGATGGGCCATCAAGCCTGACCCTCTCTCCCGGGTCCGTGCCTACGGCGGAGAGCGCGCTCTTCACCAATTCGTCAAAGTGCACTGCGTCGTTTTCATCCAGGCTCGACAAGAGCCCCTGGACCCGTGCCAGCATTTCCAGCCGGTCGCGAAAGCGCTGCCCGAAATCAACAAGATCCCGTGCAGATTGAAGGGTTCGCTGCGCGACCTGACGCACCACCGACAACAGATTGCGGGTCCGGTGCTGCAACTCGGCCACCAGTAGCCGCTGGCGCTCCTGAAGATTGTGCAGTTCGTCGATATCGGTCGAAGTGCCCAGCCATTCGATGATGCGACCTTCACTATTGCGCACCGGTGTCGCGCGGGTCTTGAACCACCGCCAGAGACCGTCGTCCGCAGATCTCAGCCGGAACTCCACCTCGAAGCCGTCGGCCTCGGCCGCGGCCCATGCCGTATGTGCGGCGTCACGGTCATCGGGATGGACAGCATCCAACCAGCCCAGGCCGAGCGCTTCTTCTGATCTCTGGCCGGTATATGCGGTCCATTGCGGGCTGGCCCAGGTCCAGACACCCGGCTCACCCGAGCGCCAAATCAGTTGTGGCAACCCGTCCAGCAGGCGATGAAGCCGTTCTTCGCTGTCGCGCAGCGCGTGCTCTGCGTTGCGTGTTGCGGTCATGTCGGTGAAGGTAAGAACCGTGCCGCCAATGAAATTGTCGATGCTGCGATAGGGCAGGACCCGCACGGCATAATGCCGGTCTCGCGCGAGATCAGCGACGATGCGTTCCACTGGAATGAGGTTTTGCAGCACGCCTTTTATGTCTTCCTGGATTTCCGGATAGCTGATCCGCGTGACGACATGGTCCAACGGGCGGCCGATATCCGTATCGAGCAGATGGAAGACTTCTGTGGCAGAGGCGGTGAAACTGCGCAGGCGCAGGTCATTGTCCAGAAAGATGGTTGCGATCTGGCTAGCTTCCAGCAGGTTCTTGATATCCGAATTGCTGCGCGCCAGCTCGTGAATCTGGTGACCAAGCTCGAGATTGACGGTCTGGAGCTCTTCGTTCACCGATTGCAGCTCTTCCTTCGAGGTCTCCAGTTCCTCATTGGTGGATTGCAGCTCTTCGTTGACCGACTGGTATTCCTCGTTCGACGAGCGCAGCTCTTCGTTGGTGGATTCCAGTTCTTCGATGGTGGCCTGCAGGCGCTCCCGGGTGATGCGAAGCTCATTTTCAAGCCTTTGCACATGATCGTCGGAATCCGGTGGCTCGGCGGGTTCCGTGTCCGCCGTCGCGATCCCCGCATGTTGGAACACCACCACGAGTGAGGTGATGTGCTCGCGGCTCAGCGGTTCGATCACGATGTTCACGCAGAGGGCCTGATCATCCTGCCGGACCAGTTGGCGCGGCAGGTCGACTCGGACCCCTTCCGATACCGCGCGATAAAGCGCCGAGCGCAGCTCGACCCGCAGATCGCGATGGACGAGGTTGATCAGGTTCAGGGATGCGGTTCCGGTGAGCGGCTCCAGAAACCGGCCGATCCGGCCCGAGAAATGCAGCACCTCGAACTGGGTATCCACCACCACATAACCGGGAGCGAAACGCTCGGCGACAGCATCCGCCTGTTTGCTGACGGTATCCGACAGACGTGACAGCGGCAGGGGGTCCGATGACGCGGGGGCCGCACCTCTGCTGGCCTGCTGACGGACGGCGGGCGGGAAGTCCGGGATCACTCTGGTCGCCGTCTCCAGCTTGCGGAACAGCCTGTTCTTGCGGTCGATCGGGGCAAAGAGCGTCTGATGCCGTGTCACATTCTCCGATGATCCGAGCATCAGGAGGCCACCGCTTCGCAAGGCAAAGTGGAAAAGCGGGATCGTGCGGTCCTGCACCTCGACGTTGAGGTAGATCAGCAGATTGCGGCAGGACAGCAGGTCGATCCGCGAAAAAGGGGCATCCTTGACCAAGTTGTGCGGCGAGAAGATGCAGATCTCGCGCAATTCCTTGACCACGCTGTAGGTGTCGCCCTCGCGCGTGAACCAGCGATCCAGCCGGTCGGCGCGGATGTGTTCGGCAATTGTCGACGCATAGCGCGCTGCCCGGGCCAGACCGAGTGCGCGGGCATCCAGATCGGTGGCAAAGATCTGGATGCGGGGCGGAGAGTCCAGAGTGGACGCATGTTCCTTCAGCAACATGGCGATAGAGTATGCCTCTTCGCCGGTCGCACATCCGAGCACCCAGATGCGGATCGTATCCTCTGGCCGCTTTTCGTGAAACAGCGCCGGGATCTCGCGTTCCAGAAGCTCGAATTCCTGAGGGTCGCGGAAGAACTGTGTCACGCCGATCAGCAGATCCTGAAACAGGCGTTGTACCTCTTCGCGGTTCTCCCGTAACAGCTCGACATAGGCCGAAATATCCGGCAGTTGTAGCAGCAGTAGCCGCCGCTGCACCCGGCGGACGAAGGTGCCGCGTTTGTAGCCGTGAAAATCATTGCCGGTCACGCGGCGCAGGGCCGCTACGATCCCCGATATCTGCGATTCCACGGCCTCGGCGGTCAGTCTAATGCTTGCGTCGGGAAGAACCGCGATATTGCCGATATAAAGGTCGATTTCGGCCGCGATGCGGCTCGGGGTACCGCGCAGGTCGAGCACGCCGGACGGCCCCGCTGTTTCGGACCCATCTTCGTCGCCGGGGTCCCATTCCCCGATGGAAAGCCCGCCACATTCCTTGGTGGCGCGCAAACCGACCACGCCTTCGTCGTGAAGGCCGTTCAGGATCACTGCGACAGAGCGGCGGCCCGCGCGGCGAGCAATGGATTCCAGCATGGTATCCACCGCCCCGGTGGTCCTGTCTGCCTGTCGATCCCTCAACGACAGCATGCCGGCGTCCAGCGTCATCAGCTGATTTGAAGCTGCAATATAGACATGCTCCGGGCTCAGGGGCGCGCCATCTTCCGCTACGAGAATCGTCAGGGCTGAAGCGCCGGCAGCATGATCAAGCACCTTATCCAGGCTTGGCGGATCAATTCCTCCGATTGCCACCAGATAAACGCCGCCAAGGCCAGGCTCGATGGACGCGAGAATACCGGTAAGAGAATCAAGCGAACGTGCCGTCACAGCAATGCCGATTACTGCGGCGATATCTTGCGGTAAATCATCGGCCCCTTGCACCGGGCCAGTCTCGGGCGAATTGGTCATGAAAGGTCCTGGCACAGGTCGCAGAGGCGTGTGTGACCATAGACCGATGCGCGCTGCAACGACAGCGGGTTCAGTTCAACAGATCGCGTCCCCGCTCAACCACTGCGCGCTCCATCAGCTGTTGCAGCCATTTCTCCAATGGAGGAACCGAGGTCAGCGCAGATTGTTCCTGTATTGCCAGCAGAAACGTAGCTTCGACCAGCCTGTCGGCAGCGAGCGGATCTGACAGGATAAGCCTCGCCGAGAGTCGGAGCTTGGGCAGCAGGGATACCAGCGTCTGTGCGTGGCTCCGCATCTGCCGCTCCAGCAGCGCAACTGCTTCGCCAGCCTCATGAGGCTTTGGCAGGTGTGAGATATGTGCGAAGCGTCTTGGAATATCGGCGATATTCTGGGCCGAGTAGAAGACGAATGGAACGGCTGCTTCCACAAGGCGATCCGCGAGAGGATAGACCTTCTGGTCGCGCAGATTCAGGTCAAGCACCGCCATGTCTGCAGCAGCAACATGGCCCGAGGCGTCTATAACGCTGGGGAATGGACCAAGGACATGAGCTTTCGCCGCCCTAAAGTGATCAGCGAGTTCATTGGCTACGAAGTAGTCATCCTCAACGATCATGATATTCTGGCCAGACAGGGTCTGCATCTTGCTTCCGTCTCGCGTCGAGTTCGGTTTGGACTGATGCAACGCACCCTGCGCGGTTCGGGCACGTTCTCCTTACTATGAACCAAGATCAGAATGGTGCAACCCGCGCAGATTTGCGACATAATGACATTATTTCAAAGGGTTGATTTTTGACGCCCGCGAATCTGCGGATATCCGCCTAATATTTGGTCCCGGTCGGACGTTACCCGCTTCTCAGAGGTCAATCGGCTTTTCCAGCCGTGGCACCCCTGCATAGGCCAACGGCAATACGCCCGTATCATATCCTGTGATGAACAGGAGCGGTACTCCGGCTGCAATCAGGCAGTCAGCTACCGGAAAGACCATTTCTCC
The DNA here is from genome assembly GCF_058313095.1 of Pseudogemmobacter sp. TB195. Classification (NCBI taxonomy): domain Bacteria; kingdom Pseudomonadati; phylum Pseudomonadota; class Alphaproteobacteria; order Rhodobacterales; family Paracoccaceae; genus Pseudogemmobacter; species Pseudogemmobacter sp. TB195. The sequence continues at coordinate 46,527 of NZ_JBZEGG010000026.1, read as the reverse complement.
TCTCAGGTTCACATCCAGCATCGCGAAGTCGGGCATCGAGCCGGCGTGAAAGTAATCCAGCGCCTCCCCAACTGTCGGCAACGGACCGATGACCTTCGCACCGAGGTGGTCCAGAAAACGCGCCAGATCGGCTGCCACAAGGTACTCGTCCTCGACGATCATCACGCGCCTCTCGCGAAGATCTGGCAGGAAGGAGGCCAGCTTTCGCTGTGTCATGTTTCCGGTCCTTGCTGAGGTCGTGGCGGCAGCGCTGCAGTCAATCTTTCCCCGAAATGGGAGGCGTGAACAGCACCAGTGTCCCGCGCTGAAGTCTCATGGCGAAGGATGCCATCGGCGGTGGTGCCGCGCTCTTAGGCATTCGGCGGAAGGCCAGCGGCCGTCGAGGACGATGAAACAGGCGCGACAGGAGATGAACGGAGGCAAGAGCAGGAAGTTCCCGCAATCGGCAAAGGTTTTGGAAGAAGCCTTTCGGCACGTGAACTTGCTGTCCGGGGTCGGTGAGGCAATGGGAAGGGAACATACGGGAGAGGTTCTTGTTGACGGAGAAAGGCAATAGCGGAGACGAAGCCATGACGGGTTCCAAAGACGAGAATGCCACTGCAACGATCATCGCCAATGCCCCGGGCCATGAAAGGATGGATAGGGACGGAAAGACTTCCCCAGGCCGTTTTCATCGTGACTATCCCAAACCGCCTTTTCCCGAGCAGACCCAGGACCTTCCTGGAAGTTTTCAGGCGATGCAGCCCCGCCCGGATCATGGCGAGGAAAGCTGGCGTGGGGCCGGGCGCCTCGACGGGATGGTTGCGGTGATTACCGGGGCCGACAGCGGTATCGGGCGCGCCGTTGCAATCGCTTATGCGCGCGAGGGGGCTGATATCGCGCTCGTATATCTTGATGAGACCGCAGACGCGCTGGATACCGCTGGCCTGATAGAAGAGGCCGGCAGACGTTGTGTCCGCCTCGCGGGAGATATCGCAGATCCGGCACATTGCCGGTCCGTCATTGGCAAGGCTGTCGCCGAATTCGGACGGATCGACATCCTGGTCAACAATGCTGCGCATCAGGACACGTTCGAAGAACTTGAGGCCGTTTCAGATGAGGAATGGGAGCACACTTTTGCCGTCAACATCCATGCGATGTTCTGGCTTTGCAAAGCTGCTGTCCCGCATATGCGACCGGGCAGCGCGATCATCAACACGGCCTCGATCAATGCCGACATGCCGAACCCGACGCTGCTTGCCTACGCCACCACGAAGGGGGCGATCCAGAACTTCACCGGAGGGCTGGCCCAACTTCTTGCAGACAAGGGAATCCGTGTGAATTGCGTGGCGCCAGGGCCGGTCTGGACCCCCCTCATTCCGGCGAGCATGTCGGGTGAAAAGGTGGCGAAATTCGGCGAAAATTATCCGATGAAGCGCCCGGCGCAGCCTGTGGAACTGGCTTCGGCCTATGTTATGCTGGCCGAGCCGATGTCGAGCTACATATCGGGCGCGACAGTGGCGGTGACCGGTGGCAAGCCACTGATCTGAGATTCTTCCTGATCTGCGGCGGCCGGCGATCGGAGCGAAAACACAACGCCCTGCGGCGCAAACGTCAGGATAGCGTCACCACGAAATTCCTGGCGAAGCGCGGTTTCAATCAGGTCTCTTCCGAAACCACTGGCGGTCGGCTCGGTGACCGGTGGGCCGCCTTCCTCGCGCCAGAAAAGCTCAAACCGGCCGCGGCGTTGGGTCCACTCGATGGCCACCCGGCCGCTGCCGTTCGACCAGGCCCCGTATTTCAGGGCATTCGTTGCCAGTTCACCAAGCGCAAGACTGAGGGCGAAGACCTGATCGGCCTCGATCATCACCGGCGGACCGCGGGTGACCAGCCGGTTTTCCGGCAGGCTGCCGGCAAGGGCATCCGCGATCAGCGTCCGGATGTCGAGTTTTCCGTCGATGTCCTCAAGCAGCGCGCGCTGTGCCTGATCGAGCTGCGTTAGGCGGCGAATAGCCGCTTCAAGCGCTTCCTCGGTCGATGTTGCGCGGCTGAACGTCAGGCGAATGATCGCCACCGCCTTGGCATAGGCATTCTTGATCCTGTGTCGTAGCTCGCCGTTCAGAATGCGATTGCGGCGGGCGGTCAGGACCTCGCCCGTGGTTTCCACCACAGTGTCCATGAAACCACAAATGGCACCAGTCTCGTCTGCCACCGGGCTGTAGCAGAAGGTGAACCAGCCGATTTCCGGCCCATTGCCGCGCTCGATCTGAAGTTCGTAGTTCCGGATGAACGTCGATTGCCCGCCTAGTGCGCGCTCCGCAATTGGTCCGATTTCGTGCCAGGCCTCAGCCCAGATCTGGCTGAACGGCTGGCCGAGACAGGGAGCTTTTTCCCCCAGGATCGGCACAAAGGCATCATTGTATATCGTGATCATTTCCGGACCCCAGCACAGGCATTTGGGGAAGTCAGAGCGCAGGATGAGGTCGACTGTGATTTTGAGCGCAACCGGCCAGGTACTGCGCGGGCCAAGTGGAGTCCGGCTCCAGTCGAACACGCGGACCTGATCACCCATCACCCGATCATGTCCGGTTTCCATGATGCTGAACCCGCTCTTCAAATCTGCGAGGGAAGATGTCTTTGCGCCGGAACATTGATATTTTCCGGCGTGCCGATCAAGTCCAAACCTTCTCGCCGTAGTTGCATGGCGATCATGGGGGCGTCAAAGCGACTAAAGGCAAGGTGCGGCAGCGGATTCTTGCAGGCTGTAGGGATCTCTCCTGTCGCGCTGTGAGGATGGGCCCTGTTCTTGGCAAGGGGGAACGGTTGTGGGGTGCTGACAATCGGGTACGGTGGCGGGAATTCATCGTAAACGGGGATCGGTTTGCTCGGAGCAGGTGAGGCAGGCCTGCGAGAAACATCGGCATGTCGTCACAGGACTCAGATCGGTACGTCATTGAAAAGTCTTGCAGAACTGACTGGCCGCGGTCCGATCAGATCGGCCGCATCATGCAGCCGCTGCAGCATATCTCGGGCGTGACCTGTGAATCCCGACCGACCTGGCCAGTGAACCAGGTCTTCGAGTCCCGCGGCAAGTGAATATTCCGGAACAAAGCCGATCCTCTCTTCTGCAGCGCCCGGCAATCCGGCGAGATATCGGCTGGTCCCTCTGCAGGCCATTTCCAATGGTGTAACGCAGCCGGCCTGTCCAAACGCGATACGTGCAACCTGGTGGGCGACCTCGGCTGAAGTGTGACCGATGCCTGTCGTGATGTTGAGAGGGGGAATTGTCCGGTCGCAATATGTCAGGGCATGACACATCGCCTTTGCTGCGTCCCGGACATGCAACCAGTCATCCCTTTGCCCGCCATCTTCGAGGAGCAGCGGCGGTTCCCGCCGAAGAATATCGCATAGCAGAAGATCGGTTTCTCCGTTGATCGTTTTGCTGCCATCCATCGGAGTGCCGTAGAGGCGGCCCATGCGCAGGACCGCGGTTCCGGCACCAGTGGCTCTCGCCCAGATACGCACCCAGATGGCGACCTTGATAGCTGCAGGCAGATGTGACGAGGACACAGGTCATGGCTCGCTAGCACTCCAGAGGGGGCTGGTTCCGAGCTGAGCAGAACCAGCCCTGCCGGCGCCGCCACCGGGAGCAGATGGCAGAACCGGCCTCAGGCGGCGGCGAGCGCGGCCTGGTTGACCGAACCGTCGGCGAGTTCCGTCAGTGCGCTGTCGGTCGCCTCTTCTTCGGTGAGGGTTTTTTGCAGGATCTGTGCGATCTCGCCCTGACCCATCAGTTCCGCCCAGTTTCTGAGTGTGCCGTAGCGGGCGATCTCATAATGTTCGACGGCCTGTGCTGCGGCGATCAGACCGGCATCAAGCGCCGGCGAGCCCTTGAAGCTGTCGATCACCTCTTCGCCTTCATCGAGGATGCCTTCGATCGCCGGGCAGGTCTTGCCGCGTGCGGGCTTACCCAGAATGTCGAATACCTGCTGGAGCCGCTCGACATGGATCTGGGTTTCGTCATGATGTTTCTCAAAAGCCGTTCCCAACTCCGTCGACTGCGCGGCGCGCGCCATTTTCGGCAAGGCTTTCAGGATCTTGCGCTCGGCGTAGTAGACGTCCTTAAGAAGATCGTGAAACAGATCGTCCAGTGTCTTCGCTTTCATGGCTTCACTCCATTGCAGGTTGGTCGGGTTCAGCTTCAGGAACCGGCGTGGGGAAGGATTGTTCCGGCTGATCGGGCTCTTCTTCGTTCAGCGGTGGGTGATCACCGGAAAGCGCATAGGCAATGACGTAATCCCCGGCTCTGGTGCCGACTGAACCATGGCCTCCCGCCACGATGACCACATATTGCCGCCCGTCTATCGCATAGGTCATGGGTGTCGCCTGACCGCCGGCGGGCAGCCTCGCGCGCCAGATTTCGGCGCCCGTGGTAAGGTCGTAGCCGCGCAGATAGTCATCGACCGTGGCACCGAGGAAAGCCACCCCCCCGCCGGTGATGATCGGCCCGCCGATGCCCGGCACCCCTGTTTCAAAGGGCAGCGGCAGCGGCGTCATATCCCTCACCGTGCCATTCCGGTGCATCCAGACGATTTCGCCGCTGCGCAGATCCGCGCCGGCCACAAATCCCCAGGGCGGGGCGGAGCAGGGCACGCCCAGCGGCCCGAGAAATGGCCCCATGAAGACGCCAAAGTCCGCACCATCATTGCGATTTAGACCCTGCTCGGAGGCTTTTTCATCTTCGCCCTTCGGCGGAATATCGGCGGCCGGGACCAGTTCCACGGTGAAAGGAAGATAGGTGGGCATGCCGAACATCACCTGACGGACGGGATCGACCGCAACGGATCCCCAGTTGAAAACCCCGAAATTTCCGGGATGAACGATGCTTCCCTCAACCGAGGGCGGGGTGTAACGGCCTTCATAGTTCAACTGATGGAACCGGATGCGGCAGGCAAGCTGGTCGAAGATCGTTACCCCCCACATATCGGCCTCGCGCAACATCGGCGGCTCGAAAGAAAGTGCCGAGACCGGCTGTATGGGCGCGGTCCATTCGCCGGGGATAGCGCCGCTGGGTGCCGCGCGCTGGCCGACCGGCAGCACGGGGCTGCCGGTCCGGCGGTCAAGCACGTAGATATCGCCCTGCTTGGTCGGCTGGACCAGGGCGGGCACCCGGCCCCCAGGCATATCAAGGTCGATCAGCACCGGCTGCGCCGGCACATCCATGTCCCAAAGGTCATGATGAACCGTCTGGAAGACCCAGACGCGTTGACCTGTTGCGATATCCAGCGCAACAACCGATGAGGAATTCTCCTCCACCGCCACGCTGCGCCCGGCCCCGAGCTGGTCGGGAACCTGGTTCCCGAGCGGGATATAGACGAGGCCAAGCGCCTCATCATAGGAAAAGACCGACCAGCTGTTGGGGGAATTAGCGGAGTAGCTCTCGCCCTCCGCGATATTGATGGGGGCGGTATTGCCCGGATCGCCAGCATCCCAATTCCAGGTCAGCGTGCCCGACCGGATGTCATAGGCGCGGATCACTCCTGACGGCGACTGTACCGAGAAGTTGTCATTCACCGCGCCGCCGATGATCAGCTTGTCGTCCACTGCAACAGGCGGCGAGGTGGAATAATAGTACCCCGCGGGCTGATAGGGCATGCCGGGCAGCAGCGAGATTTCGCCGCCCTCACCAAAACTCTCGCATCGCTGGCCGCTTTGCGCATCCAAGGCGATCAGGCGGGCGTCCGCGGTCGGCATATAGACTCTCGTGGCACATGCGGTGCCCGGGATGACCGCATCATCCTCCCAGTATGTCACGCCGCGACAGGTCTGGTGCTGGCGATCCGGCTCCATGCCGGAGCGGGCGTCATAGCGCCAGATCTCACGGCCGGTTGCAGCATCGACGGCTATGGCAAGGTTGTGCGGCGTGCAGAGGAACAGCCGGTCCCCGACCTTGAGCGGTGTGACCTGATAGGTCGTCTCGGTCACATCCTCGGGCAAGCGCAGATCACCGGTCTGGTAGCGCCAGATTTCTGACAACTCACCGATATTCCCCGGTGTGATCTGATCCAGCGGCGAATAGCGTTGGCCGTAACCGCCACGACCGTAGACTTGCCAGTCTGCATCGGTGAAACCCGCGCCGGTCGACGGGTCGGGATTGACGGTATCTGCTCTCAGATGGCCCGAAAGATCCTTGGGATCATGCATCATCGACCAGAGGGCAACCGCAGCACTGCTCAGCAGGACCGCTCCGGCAAAGACAGTCCCCTGCCGGGTTTCGTTCCGCTCTGCGACCGGTTTGATCCTTTCAAGGACGAAAAGCCAGATTCCCAGCAGGACCAGCAACCAGCCGCGCGGTGCCAGTTGGTACCAGTCCGCGCCTACCTCCCAAAGCGCCCAGATCATCGTTCCGATCAGCACCAGAGCGTAGAAGGGTAGAGCGACGGCGACACCCCGCCACAGCAAGATGGCCGTGACAAGTACGCCCGATCCGATTAGCAGGTAGGCCGGGCTTCCGCCGAGCGATATGAGCCATACCCCGGGGATAACGAGTGCGATCCCGATCAGGGCGAAAACGAGGGCCGTCAGCGTCCGGGCCATGGGCGGTTCCTTTCGGTCGTTCAGTGTCGGCCGCGGAAACGGCCCTGGCGGGAGTGCTCATGAGACAGTCTGAGCCGAGGCTAGGAGTCTGGTCCGCAGATGGTTCGCCGGTGCCTCATCGGCGTTCCGCCAAATGGCCCCGACCATCTCAATGATATTGCCGGGATTCTTTCGGCATGGTTCAGAACGGACATTCCGATGAATTGTTCCCGTGCGATGCGTGGTCGCGCTTGCCGGCCAGAAACGGGCCCGGCGCAGTGCCGGTTTGACATCCACTGTTCCCGCTATGTGGAGGCGCGAGTTTTCGCTGACCTGCACTCTACTGGGAACAATAGCCGCAAGCCCCTGATTGAAGCCCTGTCAGACCGAACCTGAAAGGAATTCGTCATGTCCGCGCCGCAAACCAACCTGGAGAAGCAAAAAAGGCGGCATTGGGCGCCGTTGCTGGGAATGGCGCTCGTCACCCTGTTTGGCGTCGGGATAATTCTTTACTGGCTGGGAGAAGAAGTCGCTGAATCCGATCCACGATCTCCTGCGGGTATTGACGCCGGAACAGTCAATGAACCGGCACAGTCAACCATCCCTGCAGAGGTGATCGAGCCCGGTGCTCAACCAGGCGTCAACGAAAGCCCGACCAGCCCGCCGACCATCCGGGAAAGCCCTCCTGTCCCCAATACACCCGATGAGCTGACGACGGAGTAGGCGTCGGTCCGCCTTGCGGTGTACGTTTGCGCACCGCAAGGCCGGTCACATGTGAAGAGCCCTATTCCCGAAAGGGCAGGGCGATAAACGATCCGTTGTCAGCTGCTTCAGCCTCAGAATGGAACCTCATCAGGGGACTTCCCATTCCGACGTGTCTTTCTGGGGCAGCAAGGTGGCGACCGTACCCTCTGGATCATCGGAAGGCCTGTGCTTCCAGGGTGTCTGCGACCCGCCTTTCGGCGGGTCGCACTGGCTGTCCCGGCAGATTCTGCGGGAGATCAGCTCGCTTTGGGACGAGGCTTTCCGGTCTCGGCGCCCGTGCCGGTGTTTCCAGCCGGGCTTTCCTCGTCATTTTCGCGAATACGAAGGTTGTTCTGGACATGCTGGATTCCCGAACAATTCTCGACGGCATCCTCGGCGGCACGCTTGGCCTGGCGGGACGACACATGTCCGCTGAGCGTAACCTCTCCATTGGCCACCTCGACCGAGATGCCGCGAGCATCTACGGAATCGGCATCTGCCAGCCGATCACATACGTCTTCGCGGATCCGCTCATCGCTGCGCTTGTAGTCCTTCGGGCCATGACCGCGAAATCCCCTCGAAAGCGGATCATCCCGCCCCTGACCCTGGAACGCCGTGTACATTCCGGGATCATAGGCCCGCGGCGGGAAGCCTGCGGCATAGGGGGGATAGCCCGCGGTTTCCCGAAAGCCGCCCTCATAATCACGATCACGGCGAGACGCATCACGCCGGCTCCGGCCCTCGTCATCATAGCTGCGCTCATGCCGGGCGAACCCGAAGGCATTGCCATCGTCTTGTTGCCCGTAGTCGTGACGTTCGTAGTCCCGACGCCCATAGTCCTGGCGTCGGTAATCCCCACGTCCGTAATCGTCATGCGCCCGCCCCGGTGCCCTCTCGTCGTCACGCCGATCCTGATCCCATTGCGAGCCCGCACGGAAACGAGCTTCTGCGTCCTCCTCGCGTGCGCGCGGCTGATCATATGCGCGCGGGCGCCAGGATGTGGTGCTGTCGTCGCGGCCGCCGCCGTCCCGCTCGTAACGGGCCTGGTTGCGTTGGTCGTCCTGGCTCTCGCCATAGCGCCGATTTGCCATCTGTCTTTCCTCCTGGTGATTTCCGGTCAAGGCCGGTGTCTGAGCCACCGCGCTGATGATCTCTGCGCGCGTTCGTTGAACCATGGGATGTGTGGTTTGTTCCTGACCGCCGCCCATGCCTAGTCGATGACGGCACAGGCCAGCCGGTCTCCCGCATTTCCGCTGGGCTGACTGCGATGATCGTCGGCCCCGGCATGAACCATGAGTGCCCGGCCCCGGATGGAGGTGTCACCTTCCCCGAGGGTCACATGCGGGTTGAGAACCTGCACCCGGGCGAAGCCATCAGCATCGGTATGGATGTTCGGCATATCGCCCGCGTGCGGGCCGGTTTCAGACAGAACACCATGTTCTGCATTGGTGGGATTGAAATGACCGCCAGCTGTTTCATGCGCGGAGTGGGGATCGCAGGTGCCCGTCTCGTGGATATGGAACCCCAGCCAGGCATTTGCCGGGAGCGCACCGAGGTCCAGGTCGATCAGCACGCCGCCGCGTGTTTCGGTCAGGGTCGCGGTGCCCGTCTGAACGCCTTCCAGGTTGACGAAGGTCGTCCGGGCTTCCCGTGACGGAGGCTCTTGCGCAAAAGCGGAAGCCGGAAGGGCAAGCGCCCCGCAAAGAAGGCTGAGCGTAAGCGTTTTCATGGTTCTCTCCTCATGTGGGGTGAGCCTGAGAAACCTGCCGATTGCCGCCTTGTTCCTGCTATTGCCTGGAACCCGTCAATCCGCGCGGGCTTGGGCGCCCTTTTGCGTATCAGTCGGCCCGTGCTCACGGATATTGATGACCTCTTCCTGCGATATCGGGGCGGCATCATTGCCCCAGGCCTGCCGGAGGAAGCTGGTCAATTCGGCAATGTCACTGTCGCTCAGTCGTGCCTCATAGCCCTGCATCACCAGGGGCATCGGTCGCTGATTGGTTCCCTCAACCGTCGCTCCCCAAAGGATGATCGAGACAAGAGGCGTGATCTCGTCGGACAGGACCAGCGTATTGCCTTGCAGCGCCGGGAAGATTTCGGGCGAGCCGCGCCCGGTGACGAAATGGCATTGCGCGCAATTGTCCATGAAGACTCTTGCTCCCAGCGGCATGTCGGGAGAGGCTTCGGTCAGCATCCGGGCTGTGGCCTCTCCGCGGGTATCCGCTTCCGGGGCGGGCCGGGCAGCCGAGCCCTGGGGCACTGCCGCCTCCGGCGGGTCATGCGGCTGGCCGTTAAGTGCCTTCAGAAAGCGGGCCATGGAGATGATATCCGCATCGGTGAGATACTGCAGCGAATGTTCAACCACGAGACCCATCTCGCCATTGGCAGTCGCAGCGAAATTGCGCCCCGTGGCGAGGAAGGCTGTCAGCTCGCTGATGGGCCAGTCGCGGACCACACTTCCCGGCCCTCTGAGGACGGGCGCGTCCTGGCCATCGATATGGCCGCCGGTCAGGAAGGCGGGCTCATCGTAGGTGATCCCGTCCTGACCCATCCAGGCCGTGCGCGGGCTGTGGCAGGCAGCGCAGTGGCCCGGTCCTTCGACCAGATACTGACCGCGATCCAGCACCGGATCGTCCATCATTGGCTCAAAACCGCTGTCGTGGTTCAGGATCAGCCAGTTCAGCGCGCGGATGCCCCAACGCTGGTTGAAGGGAAAGGGCAGATCGGGCGCGGGTACGTCATTGCGGACCGGCTGCACCTCTTCCATGAAATAGCTGTAAAGTGCGCGGATGTCCCGCTCAGACAGCAGGCGGTAGTTCTCATACGGCATGGCGGGATACAGATGTGTCCCATCGGCGCTGAGCCCGTCGACCAGAGCGGCACGAAACTGATCAAGGCTCCAGCCGCCGATGCCGGTTTCCGGGTCGGGGGTGATATTCGCGGTATAGATCGTGCCGAGCGGGCTGTGAATCGCTCTCCCGCCTGCGAACTCCGCACCGCCCTCGGCCGTATGGCAGGCCATGCAGTCGCCTGCCCGCATCGCATATTCGCCTGCGCCGGGTTCGGGGGGCCAGTTGGCTGGTATTGCCTCGGATGGAGGGGTGCGGCTGACCGGGATCCAGATCAGACCCGCTACGAAAAGGATTGCGGCCAATGCCAGAGCCGCGAGGATGCGCAGAAAGGGTTTCATCTCATCCCCCTCAGACCAGCGGGCCGGGATTGCGCAGATACTGGCGCCGGATTGCGTCGGCAGCCCAGTAAGCCAGACCGCCCACGAGGCCCGTCGGGTTATACTGCGTGTTCTGCACGAAGGCCCCGGCGCCGGTAACAAAGACATTGTGCTTGTCCCAGGCTTGGAGATAACGGTTCAGCGGGCCGCCCTCTTGCGTCTCCGACATGATCGCGCCGCCGGTATTATGGGTGGTCTGATAGGGCCGCACATCATAGCGGCTGTCGGAATCCTTGTAGCTGGATTTCATCAGATCGGGCTGCATGGAGCGCGCCAGCGCCTCTATCTTGTCCTGCAGAAAGGCATTCAGCCGCAGTTCGTTGGGATGCCAGTCAAAGGTGATCCGCATCAATGGGCGGCCATGACGGTCTTTGTAGGTCGGATCCAGATCGCAGTAATGGCCCCGGTAGGACATGACCGAGCCGTGATGCGAGATGCTCATTTCATGGCCGTACCATTCGGCGATGGCCGCTTTCCAGGCCGCGCCCCATTCGGGCGTATCTTCGGGCAGGGGCATCGAGCGGATCGGCTGGCCATTAGTCTGAGCAGACGAGATATAGGCACCGCCAATGAATCCCTCGGCCCCGAAGTCAATGGCATTCATGCCGAAATCGTCGATGCAGACGCCATTGATGCCGGATCCGACAAATGGATTGAAATGCTCATCCCTGAAGAACATCGAGGTGGAGCCGGTGATCTGATAGCCGTAATTCTTGCCCGTCACGCCTTCGCCGGTGGCCGGGTCATAGGGCTGGCCGATGCCGGAGATCAGCATCAGCCGGACATTCTCGATCTGATAGGCCGCAAGGATGACGATATCGGCGGGCTGGAACACCTCTTCGTCGGTCTCCTCATCGAAATATGTCACGCCGGTTGCGGTTTGGCCGTCCGGCGCCATCTTGACCCGTAAGACCTCGGCCCCGGTGCGGTAGCTGAAATTCGGCTTGCGGAAGAGGGCTGCGAGGATCGTCGTCTGGGGCGAGGATTTCGAATATTGGTAACAGCCATAGCGTTCGCAAAAGCCGCAGAAATTGCAGGCTCCCATCTGCATCCCGTATTCGTTGACGTAGGAGGTGGAGGCGTTTCCGCCCGGGCGCGGGAACGGATGATAGCCCATGGCGCGCGCTGCCTCGGCGAATTTCGCGCCGTTGTATGTCATGGGCAGGGCGGGCATGGGATATTCGCGCGAGCGCGGGCCCTCGAACGGATTGCCGCCTTCCCGGATCTCGCCATTCACATTTCCGGCGGTGCCGGAGATCCCCGCCACATGCTCGAAACGGTCAAAAAATGGCTCCAGTTCGTCATAGGTGACGGGATAGTCGCCGATGGTCATGTCCTCAGGAATGATCCCTTCGCCCCAGCGATCAGTAACATAGCTGCGAAGCGCCATTTCGACCGGTTGTGGCCGAAAGTTCTGGCCGTTCCAGTGAACGCCTGAACCTCCAACACCATTGCCCAGCAGGAATGATCCCCATTTGCGCATGGGCAGCGCGGTCTCGGTTAGATCGCGGCGGATGGTGATGGTCGATTGCGACGGGCGCAGCATCAGCTTGTGCCGTTCGCCCTGCGAGAGTTCGTCGATCATCTCGGGGTATTTCAATTCCGGCACGGTTCGGCGGTCTGGGCCACGCTCCAGCGCAAGGATTTCCAGCCCCTCCTTCGCCAGTTCCATTCCCATGATCGCCCCGGTCCAGCCGAGGCCAACGATCACGACGTCTTTTTTCGGATCCTGTCTTGCCATCGCTCAGGCCCTCTTGCCCGAGACCGAAACCGGTCCGAGCGGGTAGGGGATGTTGTGCTGGCCCACCCATTCCTTGTAATGCGCCCGCGCGCCGGGAAAGCCGATATGGACCCAGGCGGCCATGCCGTGATTGCCGCCATGCATAGGGTCCGACAAATAGCCCTCCTTGGTATTGGCCAGCAGGATGTCGAAGAAATCGCGCAACTCCGGTGGCAGGGAAACCTCGCCGTCCTCCAGTGCGGCCAGGGCTTCATCCTGCGCCTCCTCTGCTAGGTCAGTGAAGATTCCACCATGGCGGGCGACACACCAGGCGTCAAAAAGCGGAATCGCCTCGCGGTAAATCGCTGAGGGTGACAGCGGCGATTGCCAGCCGAGTTCGGGTGCGGCATCGGGTTGATGCGGGCCCTCCATGTACCAATCCGTGGCGGATCCATATTCGCCCGCCAGTTGGCGGTCGATGAAAACAGGCACTCTTGCTTCGATCGCACCCGGTCCGCTGCCGCCAGAGGGGATCAGTCGGCCAACTGCCGCGAGGACGAAGCCCCATTCGGCATCGTCGAAGAATACCCGGGGATATTCGTTCAATGGAGGTAGGCTCTGCGCATCCGCCATGTCCGAAGGCCAGAACCCTGCAGCGGCAAGGGCGGCGGCGGAAACCCTGAGGAACTGGCGGCGATCAGGATGATTTGCGGGGTGAACTGCGTCGGGATTGCGAAGTGCAAGATCTGGCGGGGGGGCATGTGGCGGGGCGGTCATGTCGTTTCCCTGGCTATGAACTGGGCTGGAAGCGGCATCCGGGATGCACTGGGAACTCTGAACCGGGTGCAGCGCGGATTGTTCCGGCAATTCTGGAACAGGCCCATCGTGAAAGAGTTTCACCAACTCGGAAGAGAAGGGGGCTGACCGCGATATGCCGGAAAATCATGATGTGCTGAGCGCGGTGCTGGATCAGCTTGACAAGGCGGGCGAGTCGGAGACTGTCAGCATCGGATCGGTGGTCGAGGCCACGGGTGCACGCTCCTTCGCAAGTCTTATGCTGGTTTTCGCACTGATCGCCGTGTCCCCGGCCAGCATCGTACCCGGTGTGACGTCGATAGTCGCGGTGTTGGAATTCCTGCTTGTGACACAGATGATCGCCGGGCGAGGTCATGTCTGGTTGCCAGCTATGGTGTCTGATCGCGAAATCGGAGGCGAGCGTCTGCGGTCGGCGGTTTCCTGGTTGCGCAAACCGATCACCGTTGTGGATCATGTTCTGCGGCCACGACTGAGCTTTCTGACCGAGAAGCCCTGCCTTTATGTCTGGCTTTTCCTGATCCTGGCCCTCACCCTCATCATGCCATTCATGGAGTTGGTGCCAGGCAGCGGCACTGTGGCCTCGGGGTTCATTGCTCTTGTTGCGGCGGCCATGCTGACCAGAGATGGGGCACTGCTTCTTCTGGCCGCACTCTGTCTTGGTGCATTGGTCTGGATGGCAAGATTACTTGGCGAGGCGCTCTGGTGAGGAAGCCATATTGCGCAAGCCGGGCAGAGCACCTGCCTGTCCGGATGTAAAGCGACATGGATCAGATCATTCCATCACGATTGACGTTATCTCTGCCGTGCCGAGCTTCAGGACAAGCATGGTCCAAGCTCGACAGGTCCTGAACATCGACGAGTTGGAATAAACTGATGAGTCGCAAGCGTCTTGAGGCGCCTGCCGCAGCAGGCGCCTTCATACCTCAACTTTTTTCAAGACGGGGAAACTGGCAGCTTGGGCAAAGACGGAATGCCGGGAAGCAGATTTCAGTGCCGATGTTCGGGCAACTCTTTCAACTGTTCCTTGGTCCAGGCTGTTTTGCCATGAACTTCGCCGTTCTCATCCCGCATCAGGTTCAACTGGTCGACGCTCAGGAGCACCGGCTTGGTGCCGATACCCAGAAAACCGCCAACATCAACGACCACCTCGGTGAGCGGGCCGCTGCCATGCACATGCGAGATCGTACCGACTTTTCGGTCATCAGCGCCATAGATTGGAGCATTGGTCAGGACTGCCTCGGTCAGATCCTGATGGGTCAAGGGCGTATGTTTGCTGTGGTCCATGAAATTCCTCCTCTGGATGTTGCGATTTTGGCGTACAGCACTCTCCGGCACGGAAAGGCAGTGAAGATGCCGGAGCAAATGGGACAGAAGCTCGCCTGCCTATGCGTTGGCCGCGATGGGAAACCGGGAAAACCATCACATTCTTCGTACCATTTCGCCCGGTTGACATGCGAAGCGGCATCTTCGGGGAGATAAACCCAAAATCCTCCGGGTTGTTCCGCGCTATTTCTCTTCCGATGCATGTCGGCGCGCCGGCGCCGTGAACGGGCCGAATGGTTGGTGAGTTTTCGCTGCCTCTGTTCGGGAATGGGAACCGGTGGAAGACCCGAAGGTTTTGCAGCTGAAGCCCTGCTGCCTCCTACCGGTGCGCCGGTGCATAGGAACATCGCCGGAGGTGAGGCGCAGGGGCTCACGTGAGGATACATGATAGACAATTTTGTCACGCTCCTGAGCGCCGAATTTCGCGATCCCTTCGTGGCGGTCAGCGCAGAAGCAGCTTTGCTGCGTCTGATCTTTGCCGCGCTTCTCGGCGCGGCCATCGGTGTAGAGCGTGAACTCCATGCCAGTGCTGCGGGGCTGCGCACGCATATGATCGTTTCTATGGCGGCCTGTCTTTTCACGATAATTGCCGCCGAGATCATGGCGCGGGAGTTCAGTGGGGCGAGCCAGATCCAGACCGATCCGCTACGATTGATCGAGGCAGTGACGGCCGGGGTAGCCTTCCTTGCGGCGGGGTCGATCATCACCTCGGGCGGCAAGGTAACAGGGCTGACGACCGGCGCCGGCATGTGGATGGCGGGCGCAATCGGGTTGGCCTGTGGCAGCGGTCTCCTGCCGCTTGCGATCATGGCGACAGTGCTTGCGATCCTGGTGCTGTGGCTGTTGCGGCACGTGTCACGACGCATCGCGGCAAATGGCGACGGGATCGCCACGGATGAGGATCACTGAGGGAAAGGAGCCAGATATGCCTGCGAAATCGAAAGCCCAGCAAAAGGCCGCCGGTGCCGCCCTGTCGGCAAAACGGGGCGAGACGGCACGAAAGGACCTGGTCGGTGCCTCGAGAGAGATGTTCGACAGCATGACCGAGGCAGAGTTGGAAGAACTTGCCTCCACGTCGCATGAGGGTTTGCCGGACAGCATCGAGGGCGAGGAATGATGACGCCCTTGCAACCGCCCGAGATCAGCCGCGCCCTGCTGGTTGGCAAACATGTCTTCGCTTCGCGCAACGAAGCAATTGGCTGCGTGAGCGATGTTCTTGGCACCGGCAACACGGCCACCATATTCGTCGACATGGGAGGTATGCTCTGTCTGGACGGGAAGACCATCGAACTGGTTGCCGGAGATATGCAGATCGGGCGTGAGGAGAACGGAGCGATCATGCTTGTCACCCCGCTCACGTTGCATGAACTTGAGATGCTGCCCGCGGTACAGCTCTAAGGCCACGCGCCGCAGGTGGTCAGGCCAAGGACCGGGAAGAGAGTGAGGATTGTCGCTATCAAGCCGATCCAGCTTCCCGCCTGGATAATCCTGTCGCTCAGGCCATCGCCGCGCGGCGCGTGCCAGAGAATTGCACCTGCCGCCGCCAGCGCTGCCAGCCAAAGGATGATCAGGGTGAAATGATGCAGGTCACCGATGGGAGCTGTGCGTGCGGGCCAGCCCCGGGCGCAACCGAGGCCGTGGGCCGCATAGATCATCGAGAAAGCGACGGCCCAGAGCGTTGGGCCGAGCAGGGCGCGAAATGGCCAACTCATGTCAGGACCTCCTGCGCGGCTATCAGCTGGACAAGGAGTAGGGCTGTCGCCAGGGTGAAATCCTGCCAGGTGCGCCAGATCGGCCAAGCGGCGACACGGTCCTGGGCCAACCGGCCATCCTGGCGCTGCCGCAGGCACAAAAGCGCGAAAAGCGCCGCAATTGTGCAATGCAGCGCAACATAGCCGAGGCCCGCCGCGCGGAGCGCATCACGTGCGTGTCTGGTCGGATCGTCGAGCAGCATCGCCAGCCCGCCGGTCACCCCTAGCCCTAGCAGCAGCAAGGGCAGCGCGACGCTGGCGCCTTTGGCGAGAGGAAAACGGGCCAGCCCTGATGCAGCGATCAGGATCAGGATCAGCGCTGCCGCAAGCACCGCTGTTGGAGCGGTTGCAATGCTGCTGTTCGGCGCGGGCCAGCCCGGCGCGACCACAGACAGGAAGCCGACTGCGAACAGGAAACAGGTGAAGAAGGTTCCGTTAGAAATCAGCAGACAGGTCAGCCCGGTGCGTGCCAGCCCGTCCGGAACGTGGTGGTTCACGGGCAGGCAGAATCCCGGTGCAACCTCGAACTGAGGCTCACTGAGGCGGGCGCCCATAAAGCGATGCCACTGCCACACCATGATCACGATGGCTGCCAGACCGACAGGCGCCAGAAGATACAGCCCGGACAACATCAGCAGGACAAACACGCCGATCACGGCTGCGGTCAGGATCGGAAGGGTGCTGTTGCCCGGCAGGATGGCGATATGGTGGGGTTCTCCACTGGTCGTATCGACCACCAATGTCTCGCGCCGCTGGCGTGGAGCCCCGGGCAAAAGACCCTCTCCCCGGGCAAGCTGCAGGATGCTTTGGCCGGGCATAGGCAGCGAGGCGACATTATAGGTCGGGGCTGGCATCTGCATGGCCCATTCCAACGCGGGAGAGGGCAGAGCCGTGGTCTGCCAAGGGTCGCGGCCCGATTTCGCACCGAAGAGTACCTGCAGGATCAGGTCCAGCGCGAACAAGGCAAATCCGGCTGCCATCACGAAGCCGAAGAAGGAACTGACAAGGTTGGGCCACATCCATTCGGGGTTGTCGGGATAGACATCGATCCGGCGCGGCATGCCCAGGAGGCCGGTCAGATGCATGATGAAGAAAGTGCCGTGAAAACCGATCAGGATCAGCCAGAATGCAATTGGGCCAAGGCCGCGCACCGCCGCCCGCCCGGTGAACAGCGGCATCCAGTAGACCGCAGCCGCCATCATCGGGAACACGAAACCCCCGATGAGGACGTAGTGCAGATGCGCGGTGACAAAAGCGGTGTCATGCGCCTGCCAGTTGAAAGGCACGATGGCCAGCATGACGCCGGTCAGTCCCCCCATCACAAAGGTCGAGAAGAACCCCATCAGGTGCAGCATCGGCAGCCGCATCCGGGGCCGCCCCTGCCAGATCGTGCCGATCCAGGCGAAGATCTGCACTGCGGTTGGCACCGCCACCAGCGCCGAGGCCGCTGAGAAGAATGCCAGCGCCATATGCGGGATGCCCACGGTGAACATGTGATGTACCCAGAGACCGAAGGACAGAAACACCAGCCCCAGCACAGCCGCAACAATCGCGCCGTAGCCCATGATCTTTGTGCGGCACATCACCGGAAGGATGGTCGAGATCGCCCCGGCGGCGGGCAGGAAGATGATATAGACCTCCGGATGGCCGAACAGCCAGAAAAGATGTTGCCACAAAAGCGGATCGCCGCCGCGTGTCACGTCGAAAAACGGCCAGCCAAAGGCGCGCTCGATCTCAAGCAGCACCGAGGCGAGGATCAGCGGTGGAAATCCCACCAGCATCATCGCGCTGGTCCCGAGCATATACCAGGCGAAGAGCGGCATCTGCGTGAGCTTCATGCCCGGTGCGCGCATCCTCAGGATTGTCACTGTGATCTCGACCGCTGCCGCCAGTGCGGAAATCTCGACAAAGGTCACGCCCAGAAGCCAAACATCGGCGTTGATCCCGGGGCTGTAGGTCTTGGATGACAAGGGCGTATACATGAACCAGCCGCCGTCCGGGGCCACACCTGCGACCAGCGCGGACAGGATGATCAGCCCGCCGAACAGATAGCACCACCAGCCAAAGGCCGAGAGGCGCGGAAAGGCCAGATCCCGTGATCCGAGCATTTTCGGCAGCAGATACATCCCCAGCCCTTCCAGCATTGGAATGGCGAAGAGAAACATCATCAGGCTGCCATGCATGGTGAAGAACTGATTATAGAGCGCGGTATCCAGAAACGCCCCGCCGGGTGTCGCCAACTGCGCGCGGATCAGCATCGCAAGACAGCCCGCAATGGCGAAGAAAACAAAGGCCGTGACCATGAACCGCAGGCCAAGCTCGCTGTGATTGACCGAGGTGAGAATGCCGCGCCATCCGGCTGGTCGCCCCCAGATGTGGTCGAGCTCGCGATGCAGGCGCAGGGCGCGTTGTGGTGGGTTGGGCGGGATCATTGAGCCTCGCTTTTCCTGAGATCGGTGAAAGCGGGCGGGGAGGCCGGATCATAGGCCAGCACCTCGAACCGCATCCCGGCATATCCGATGCCCGAAAATTCTGCCGAGGTTCCGTGATAGAGACCGGGCTTTGATGCCTCGATCCGCAACAGGTTGTCGCGACCGGGCAGGGCATCCATCTTGCCTGCCAACCGCGGCACCCAGAAGGCGTGGATGACATCCTCTGAACGGATCACGACATCGACCGGCGTTCCGGCGGGAATATGCAGCCGCCCTTCTGTCCAGATCATGTCGCCCTCTGGCCCGGGCTGGCCGAAACGCCAGCTCCATTGCCGGGCGATCGCCTCGACCCTTACAACATCCGAGGCCGGGTGGGGTTGGATCCTCTCGCCGACCCAGATACCGGCGCCAACGACCAGGGTCAGAACGATGAAGCTGAAACCGAGGCCCATGCCTTTGATCCAGAACGTCTCGCCAGGCGCCGCGGCACCCCGGCGCGTAAAGCCGAGCCAGATCAGTGCCAACACCAGAATCGTGATCAGCGCCGCCCCGGCCAGCATCGCCCACCAGAGCAGCGCGATATCCGCAGCTGCTGGCCCCTGCGGCGCAAGGGTCGAAAGTGGCCCGCTACATCCGGCAAGGGCCGGAACCATCAGCGTCGCCGCAAGTTTTCCGTTTGGTATCCAGAAGGAAAGGCGCAGATGGCACAAGCCAGAAGATCCCGCCGCAGGCTTCGCGACCCGATCCACGAGCATCGCAGCTTTCACCGCAAGGAATCGAAGATTGCGGTCGCGGGCCATCCAATCCATGCCATGCTGGTGACTTTCCCGATCGCCCTTTGTGTCAGCACGCTTTGTGCGGATGCGCTTTACTGGTGGACAGGTGATCTGTTCTGGCCCCGCGCCGCGCTGTGGGCGGCGGGGGGCGGCTTCCTGATGGGCATCCTTGCCGGGCTTGCCGGGACGGCCGAACTTCTGTTGGTGCCCGGTATCCGAATTCGTGCCGCCAGCTGGACGCATTTCATCCTCGCGGTGATGCTCCTGTCGGTGCTGGGGGCGAATTGGGGGATGCGGCTGGGTGATCCCGCAGCGGCGGTCCTGCCGTGGGGGTTCCTCACCTCGCTCCTTGCCGCAGGCATGACCGCGATGACCGGCTGGCATGGCGGCAAACTGGTGTTCGACTACGGGCTCGGGACGCAAAATGATCATGATGCCCCCCCCGCGCGGAGACAGGAACTGATCGGGTATCAGCGCACGGATCGGTGCGAGGTCGGGTTTGCCCAGCACCAGGGCCAGAACGGCGGCAATCAGGGGCAGTAGGAGCACAAGCCCTGCCAGCGGCGCGATGTGCCAATGGCTGCGCCGCTCCTCCCCCGAACGCTGGATAAGATGGCCGAACCAGACATGAACCATCACCATGGCGGCCACAAAGGCCAGTTTCACCAGTAGCCACGGCTCGAAGACCTGAGCGGCGAAGATCAATCCGGTGCCGGCCATGATCGTCACTACTGCGGCCGGGGTCGCAAAGCCGATATAGCCGATATGGGTGATCAGGCGGAAACGGGCATATTGGCGCTGGCTCATCGCCCCGCCATGGGCGCGCATCAGGAGCGGCAGCGCGATCAGGGCGGCACACCAGCAGGCGAGTGCGGCGATATGGAGGAATTTTAGCGCGGGGATCATGCGGCCTCCCCCAGTCGCCACGCGCGCCTTGCCATGAGCGCCGCGACCAGCGCCAGTGGAGCAAGGCCCGGTACCCACATGATCAGCCCGGCGGTTTGCTGATCCGCCAGCGGCTCCATCCCCCAGGCGAGAGGACCGGCGATGTGTTCGGCATAGAGTAGCCGGTTTGAAAAGGTCAGAACCGCCCCGATCAGCCCCATCACACCAGCAAGCGACCCGACGAGAGCCGCATTGACCAGAACGCTGCCGGCGTCGCGGTCATGCAGAGTAAACACCGCGGACCAGAAGGCCCAGGCCGGCAGCAGCAATGCGAATTGCATCACCCAGTATATCAGAGTGCTGTCCCAAGCCGCCGTGTAGACCGCAGGGATATGCCACAGCAGCAATGCGATAGCGGTGAGCAGCAGCGACATTGGAGCCAGCATCCCGGATCCGCCTAATCCGCGCAGCGGCAGGCTGAGCGCAAGCATGGGCGCAACAAGGCTGACAAGCACCAGATGGTGAAGCGCCCTCGCGCTGAACAATGCCGTGGTCAGCGCGCATAGCGGTGAGACGAAGGCAATGAAGAGCGCGATCCACGCAAGAGAGAAAATCGCCCGGCTCTCTGCCCGCACCATGCCCAAGATCAGCACGGCCATCAACGTCGCGACGAGCAGCGGATGGAAGTTCCAGCTTCCCAGAAGCGCAGATGGATCAGGTGCAGGACCGCACCATGGGACCGTGTCCGGCTGTCCTGTCTGGTCCATGACATTCTCTCCCGTGCGAGAAATTGTAGTGGCAGTCAAAAGAGGCAACGGAGAAAGCCGCTGTTGGTTTCAAGCTGGCGCATGCGCAGATCAGAGGCGCCACTTCTCCGCCTGAAGCTGTCGGCGCAGTTCGGGAAGCGGAATGGCGTCCGTCGCGGAGAGAGCCTCTTCGACGATCTGCCGATACTCCTCCGAGAAACGCACCGAGACGGCGACACCGCCCCGCTGGAAAACCTCGCGGTAAAGGTCAGCATCATCCTCAGGAATGCCAAGGTCGATCAGCGCTCCGATGGATGCACCTGCAAGCGCTCCACCTGCCGCGGCGGTCACTGCTGTTGCGAACCATCCGGCGGCTGCGACCGGACCAAGGCCGGGAATGGCGATGAGCCCAAGCCCCGCAAGAAGACCGGCGCTGCCACCTACCGCTGCGCCCAGCACGCCGCCGGCTGCAGTCGCAGGAGCAGGCTCCGGCAATTGGACCACTTCTCCGGTGACGGTATCGCGCTCTTTTCGCATGTCGCGATAGTCGCGCAGCGACTCGCCGCCCAGGATCGACGGTTCAATTGCGGGCCGTGCAAGTGTCTCAAGATGTTCGATGGCGCGCATGGCGTCGGAGTAGCCTCTGTAAAGACGGGTTGTCGTGGGCATATCAACCCTCCCTTGATCGCGAGTGCCGCGTGATCGGGAGCATGGTCAGCGCGTCGCCATGTGGTTCTTCGACAATTGCGATTGCACAGCGCTTTGAGGCTTCAGTCATTTTCCGGATGCCCTTGCCATCGGATGCGACGCTCTCCGCCTTGTTGACGCTCCATGAGGTTACCTTCTTCAGCTTGAGACTTGCCCGCCCAGCCCGGAAACCCGGCTGAGATGTCCGAGGCAAATCTGCTCTGCGGGCCGCTGGCCACCGGACCAGACAGCGGCGAAAATACCCTATCGTGTTGGATTGTTTCATGATTTTTCTGTGGGCTTTCTGACAGATCCGGGTGCAGGTCGCGTACAGGAAAAATAAACCTGCGAGCGGGGGATATGTTCCGAAGGCACGCCTGGATGCGCTTCATGCAGCGTGTGATTGCGAACAGGGCTGGGGAAGGGACCCATAAGTCTGATGGCGGCGGGAACATAGCCGCAGTCCGAAGGTTTGTTTCTCGTGCCGGGCGTCCACCGGCGAAACAATCAACCGGAGGATAAGAGATGCCCCATGGAGGCGAAGACCCCGACCTGCCCGTGATCCCGGTTCCGCCAGCCGCACCGGACGTGCCGCAGGATCCACCCGATCCACCGTTGCAGGATCCCCGTCCGGGTCGGCGAGGTCCCGAGATTCCTGAGCTACCTGATGTCGGGGATCCGATCCCGTCGCCCGATGCACCGGAGGATCCGGTCGCGTCCGCATGAAAGGCCGGGCTTCAGCATCTGCCCTTCCTGCGAAGCCATCGACGAGGTGACGCAGGAAGCCCTCAACTAGGGAGCAAGCATATGAGAAGGACAGTCTCTGCTTTTGCGATCTGCATCTGCTTCGGCGGTCAGGCGCCGGTGATGGCACAAGACAATCTGGAAGGGATCATCTCGGGTGTCGCTCAGGGCCTGCTATCTCAGGAGCTTGAACGCCAAGCCGTTGCCGAGGCCCGCCGGAGCGGTACTCTCAAGGGTTGGCGCGCCTATTTGACGAGATTCCCTAATGGTGCCCACCGCAGCGAGGCCGAGCGGGAGATCGCGAGGCTGAGCGGCGCGGTGCTGCCAACCGAACCTGCGCCTTTACCCGCCGACAGCGCAGCTGCGGCAGAGGCGGCTCTGGCCCTCAGTCGGGAGCAGCGTCGGCAGATTCAGAGCCAGCTGACCTCTCTGGGGTATGATGCCGGGATTGCGGATGGTCTTTGGGGGCGCAAGACCCGCGAGGCGAACAGAGCCTGGCAGTCGGCCAATAGCGCGACAGTGAATGGGTATATGACCGAGCGCCAGATGCGTCAGATCCGGGAGCAGGCCGGGACAGCCAATCTTCCGGCGGACGATGCCGTGGCAGATGACAGAACCGAAGAGCGTCTCCTCGGCCTCACCGCCTCCGAGCGTCGAGACATCCAGCGCCGTCTGACAGCACTCGGCTACAATACCAGAGGTACAGACGGGGTCCTTGGTCAGAACAGCCGTCGCGCGATAGCGGCCTGGCAACGTGATGAAGGACTACAGGCCAGTGGCTACATTACCGCCGACCAACTGCGGGAATTGCGCCGTCAGACTGGCGCGTGAACTCGCGGTGGCTCACAGCGCGGGTCACGGAAATGCATTTATGAAGCAAGGCCATGACAAAACGAGAGGAAGATGTTTCCTTGGCTTCGCCTTCTGCTTGTCCATCTTTGGGTGGCCTGCATCGCCGGAACCGTGGTGATCGCGGGGCTTGCCCTGGGGCATTACAACCCGGCGACCTTTGGCATTGCGGCCGTTGCCGGGCTGCTCCTCGGCGTCCCCGCGGGTCTGCTGAACTGGATCTGGCTGCGCCCGAGGCGTTCGCGCGAGATCGGATGGACCTGGCCGATCGCGCAGTTTGTCCGCCGATCAGCATAGCCGGTATTGTACAGCGCCTGGGTCGTGAGCCGTGGGTGCGCTTCTCAGCTCGTCCGCAGCTCTCGCAAAGGCCTGGCAGGATGAGCGTTCTCGGTGCTTCGGGATGGCGAGCGGATGCCTTTCTGCTCGCCTGGGGCTTCGTCCTTTCACCGCGTCAAAACCTGTAACGCTGGTTAAAATCCATGGCTGAAGGCCGGTTCACGTGAAAATAGAGCTTCTGGTCGCCATTGTTACCGATAGCGGAAAATCGCCCCATCCGGGTCGTCCGTGCCTGCGATAGCAGCTGCCACGATCTGCGCTGCGATGACCGAAAACGTGATCCCATTGCCGCCATATCCCATTGCGGCAAAGCATCGCTCATATCCTGGTACACGGTCGATGATCGGCAAACCGTCATCTGTGACGCCGAAAGGGGCGGACCAGGTGTAGGCCGGCTTGCCAATCTTTATGCCGATAAGCTCGTGGAGTTTCCGGGCGATGATCCTTGCCTTTTTCACCAGCTTGGTGGGGTCGGAATTGGTGTCTGCGGCCTCTTCGTCTTCGCCGCCTGCGATGATCCGCGCCATATCCGTCTTCAGATCTGCGATCTGCTTTTCCAAGCTTGCTCGGATCTCTTCGAAAGTATCGGCCATTTCGCCATTCCTTATGGAACGTCTGAAAAACCTGCGCGTTTTGGCGTGATCTGATAGGATTATCGGGACGCGACGAGGAGCCCCGCCGATGCCGAAACAGCCTGCCTTTCCCGGTCTTCGCTATGCGATGAAGAAGAAGGTGACGCGGCGCGAACAGTTCCTCGCCGAGATGGACGCAGTGGTTCCCTGGGGCCGACTTCTGGCGCTCATCGCGCCGTATTATCCGAAAGCCGGGCCGAAGGGCGGGCGCCCGCCGATGCCGCTGGAAACGATGCTGCGGGTCTACTTTCTCCAGAACTGGTATGCGCTGAGCGACCCGATGGCCGAGGAAACCTTGTACGACAGCGAGGCGATGCGCCGCTTTGCCGGGATCGAGCTGGGCGATGACCGCATTCCCGATGAGACAACCATCCTGAACTTCCGCCACCTGCTGGAGCGCCACGGGCTGACCGAAGCGCTCTTTACCGAGGTGAACGCGCATCTTGCTGACAAGGGGATCAGCCTGCGCTCGGGCACGCTGATCGATGCGACGATTATCGATGCGCCATCCTCGACCAAGAACAAAGCCGGCGCTCGCGACCCAGAAATGTCCTCCACCAAGAAGGGCAACGAGTGGTATTTCGGCATGAAGGCGCACATCGGCGTCGATGCCGACAGCGGCGTGGCCCACAGCCTTGATACCACGACGGCGAGGGTCCACGACAGTCAGGTCTGGGATGCGCTTCTGCACGGCGACGAGGATTCGGTCTGGGCGGACAAGGGCTATGTCAGCGCCGAGCGCGAGGCGGGGTTCAGGCGGGCGGGCAAGATCTGGGGCGTCATGCGCAAGGCACCGAAGGCCGGCGAGTTGCATCCTCTCGACGCGCGGATCAACCGCATTATCGCCAGCGTCAGGGCGAAGGTCGAACATCCGTTCCGGGTCATCAAGCGCCAGTTCGGTCACGTGAAGACCCGCTACCGGGGGCTGGCCAAGAACCGCGCCCAGCTCTTCACGCTGTTTGCGCTCGGGAACCTGTTTCTGATGCGGAGGAAACTTCTGGCATGAGGACGAGTCTGCCCAAAATCCACCAAGTGGCCGCAGCTGCGGTCCAGAAAGCACGAAAACAGCCGCCGGACACCCGTCCTCGGCTGGTCCAGCCGGTCAAGCGGCTATCTCGGCGCAGCCGAAGCTGTTGATCAGACGTTCCTTATCATTTTGGTGTTGAACCTGTTGGTCTGGCACTTTTCCGGGACGGTCTGTTCGCCGTCCCGGAAAGCCAGCCCTACAGGCGATAGCTGAGCCCCCCGAAGATGCGCCCGTCGTCGCGATGCCTGCCGCCCCGGACTGCACCCGAAACAGCGGCGGCCCCCGCGACCAGCGCTGCCGCGGTCAGAGCGAAGGCCGTCAGGATCGCGCTGACGCGAGCGGCCTCTGCCGCATCACGGGCAGTAGCTTCCGCCTCATCAGCCAACCTCCTGGCCTCTGTCCGCAGTTCTTGCGCAGAGGCGATGGCTGCATCGACCCGCGCTTCGACTTCACTTTGCTCAAGGCCGCTCAGCCTTGTTGTCGCGCTGGTCAGATAGGCGCGGTCCGCTTCTGTGATCTCGCCGCTCACGGCAATACCCACGAGGATTGACGCGCTCTGACGCGCCAGTTCGGTTGGGTCCTCTCCCGCTGCGGCAGGGGCAGCGGTTCCGGGCGCAGCTGGAGTGCCAACGGCAGGAGGTGCCGTACTGGAAAGCACTGGACGGCTGAGCGTATCGCCGATCCGCTCAAGCGCAGAGGCCGTGGCATCGTCCGGAATTGCGGTACCAATGCCTTGCGCTGCACCACCAATCGCCGCGCCCGCAGCCTGTGTTGCACCACCTGCTACCTCTCCCAAAGTGGTTGCAGCAGTGGAGACCACGCCTGCTGCCATCCAGGCCGTCATCAGCATTCCGAGTGCCCAGACCACCAGCCCGTTGATCCCGTCGCGTGCAGCGATCTCTTCACTGGTCGTCGTTTCGATCCGGCGTCGCATGCGACCGGCGATATACCCGCCCGCCAGATAGCTTACCACCAGAGTGATCACGAGCCACAACCCTGTCACTATGATCCAGAGACTGAAGGATCCCTCGCCCGGTTCCGCAGAAATTGTCGAAAGCCCGAGTGCTGCGCCGAATGTCATGAAGAGACCGGCAATCGCGGCGGCTACGACGGCCCCCGCGATTACGGCTGGCCAGTCGACGAGAGGACGGGCGGTGTCCGTTGCGGTTGCGCCGGGTGGGATTTGCGTTTCACTGCGTTCCATTGCTATTTCTCCTCAACGCAGTCCGAGAAGGGACAAGATCGCGAGAACGACCACGACAAGGCCAACGAGATAGATAATGCTGTGCATGAGGCTTCTCCGACGATTTGAGCAGGTTGCGCATTGAGCAGGCTGCGCGAATGCGCGCATCCGATGGGCAACAACCGGCTGGTCGCACAGATGTTCCGCAGCACGACCGGTCCCGAAGGATCAGAGCTCCCAGTTGCTTGTTTGGACAACAGGCAGCCGCAGTGGAACGAAATGTCAGCCGCAGCGTCTCTTGTGGGTAGACTCAGGAATGCATTGCGGTCGGAGCTCGTGTAGATGCTGGGCTTTGCTGGCAAATGTGATTTTGATACGCTGCCCATCACAGCGATCAATGAAAGAGAGTTACGGTGCCGATCTGGTTCACTTGCGCATGTGCGAGACAGCTCGAACCCTGCTGGACCTGACCTAAAATAAGTTTCCCCCCGTTTCCGCATGATCGCGGGCATTGGCACCGGTGCTATCTGCCATTTGTGCGAATAAGCGGTCTCTAAAGATCGTTACACCAGCCTTGCCGTAGGTGAGCTTTGGCACGGTTGCGAAGTCTGGTGCTACCCGCCAACATATGTACGAGATTGTAGGGAGTGCCACGGGGCTATGAAATACAGGCATTTTACGCGCACTTCAGCCGAAAATGCGGATCAAGTATCTGATATTGCAACCTTATTGGACATTATAGAGAGAAGACAGGTGCGGCGGATAAGTTAAAATATACTGGTATAAAGCGCCGCTCCTTGCTAGCGTTACCGCATGTACCGTGCCGTTAAACCTCCTCCGCCTGCCCTAATCCCACCGGCCGTGCCGCGATGGATACGGCAGGCCGTGGGTCGTGATGACCCTGAAATTGCAATGCTTTCTGCCGGGGCAGCGCTCGCCACCTTGGATCCGTTCGTGCGTTCTGACGATCTCGTTGGGATGCTCTGGCGCAAGCGGCTGGCGCTTACTGCTGCAGCGGCGATCTCAGGGTTTGAGGGTCGCCGGGAAGGGGAAGCCGAACTACGCGATGTCCTGGCTCTTTGTAAATCTGGGGATGACCCTGGCCCGGCCGGGCGAATGCTGATCGGCTGGCGTGCTTTGGGCGAGGCGCGTGCCCTGCGCTCGGCGGAATGGCCGGCGCGGCTGCCCGGCTTCTTTGATCTGTCGCCCGAGCCGGTATCAGTGCTCTTGCAGGACCTTGGGGCGCGGTTTGTTGGTCGCGCCCATCCGTTGCGCTTTGCGGCTCAGGCGGCCAGGGACGTTCTTGCCCTGGGCCCGGCCTATCGCGGTCTCGCCCTCTGGCTGGCGGATGCGGCTTTGGCCCGGGCGCTTGGACAGGATCGTCCTGTGCCACTGCTCGCGCCCCATCTGCCGCGTTCGGCTTTTCGGCTGGAGGGAGACGCATGGCTTGCCGCCTGCGCGCGCGCCTGGGGCAGGGGAGCGGTTGCGGCTATTGATCTCCACGTCGATCTAGCCCGCCGTGCCGATGCCCTGCGCGCTGCAAACCTGCGGCGGCCGGGAAAGGACACGGCCGCGATCATCACCGCCCTTCAGTCCGAGGATGCGCTGGCGGCACAGGCGGGGAAGGAGGCCAGTGATCGTGCGGCGCGGCGCTTGCTCGGCAGGCTGACATCGCTCGGGCTGGTGCGCGAGCTGACCGGTCGCCCGACGTTCCGGCTGTATGGGTTATGACCATGGCCCCTAAATCATCTGAGCCGCTGGACGCGGAACTCGCCGATCTGCCACAGGCTTTGCGCTGGCGGGAGTGGATGGCGCGGGTCGAGGCCGTGCTGTTCGCCTCCTCCGAGCCTGTGGGCCGGGAGGTGCTGGCGCGTGTGGTGGGACGGGACTGTGCGCTTGATCTCCTGATCGAGGATATTTCTGCTGAACTGGCGGGTAGGCCTTACGAGATTGCGCGTATTGCGGGAGGTTGGCAGTTTCGCACCAAGCCGCAACACGCGGCGGCGATCCGCGCCGCCCGCAAGGAGGGGGAAGAGGGTCGCGATTTTACCCCGAATGAGGCCCTCGTCTTGACCATTATTGCCTATATGCAGCCGGTGACCCGTGGTGCGATCTCGCGGTTGACGGGCCGTGAGGTCAGCCGTGATCTGATCGCACGGCTGCACCGCCAGGCCCTGATCGCCCGAGGTCCGCGCAGCCCGGAACCAGGCGCGCCCTACACCTATGTCACCACGCCGGGTTTCCTCATTCAGTTCGGTTTGGAAACCCTGCGCGATCTTCCGGATATCGAGGCGCTGCAGGATGCCGGACTGCTGAAACCGGTGGCTGATGTCGATCTGGACATGCCCATCGCCGCTGAGCAGGAATGATTGCGCCTGCTCAGGACGCTAACTGTTCAAGGCCGACGGGAGAGGAGAGCCGTGACCTGCTGCGTGCTGTCCAGCCAGGCGGCCACGTCTGGACGGCGCCATTCTATGATCCTGCGAATGCGCTGGTGATCTTCATGCAGATTTCGAGCGAAGATGGGCTCGTGATGCGCGATCCGGTTTCTCAGCTTCCGGACCTCGTCGATGTCATCGAACAATCTGGCGCGGGCTTCTGACAGCGTCAGTGCTTTGTCATATCCCGGAAATGTCGCCGCGAGGTGGGGATCCCAGATCCGAGGCTGCTGGCCTTTCAAGAACAGGAAGCGCCAAAAGGCGAACTTCAGCTCGGCGACGACCTTTCCCGCTGTGGGAAGCTTCGCTGCGCAATCTGTCAGATCTTCTCTGGGCCTGTAGCCCCTTGCTGGTGCTGGGAGCGTGTAGACGAAACCGCGGTTGAGATGCCAGTTGCCCCCGAAAACCGCCTCAATTGCCTCGACTGCTCCGTTTCGGATCGACAGTTCGCAGTACTGCAGCATGACGTAGAAAGCGGCAGACACATCGGTGTTCCAGCAGTAGAGATCCATCGCTCTCTGGCGATCGCCCGCGGTTTCACGCAGATAAGAGCTGAACCGTGGAGGTGACAGCACGGCCTCAAGATCAAAAATCAACTGGTTCGAAAATCGTGTGTGCATGGGGCGTTGCGGTATAACGATATTGACCAGAAGACCATAGTGACCTATCTAGAGTAGGCAAGGCTTTGAGGTTCGCGGGCATCTGCCTTCCCTCATCGTCGTAAGATCTGCAGAAAGCCCGCCGCGTTCGCGGCGGGTTTTCTAATTTGGGCACTATGTGCGGACTGCCATGCTGTAGGTTGCGCCCTGCCTGCGATTTAGCAGGCAGGGCGAGGGCAGCGGCTGGTCAACGAGTTTTATAATCCAAACCGGCGATGTGACTTCAGAATTTATGCCGCCTTGGGAGACAGATGTCTGTAGGCTTTATTTGTCTGGCCGCAGGACGAGACTGGCCTTCTCTGGGTCATAGTGAAACTTTGTGATCGTTCCGTCCTTGATCTTCTGAACGGCCTCATCAATCACGAAGAGCGGTACCAGGAACCATTCGCGCGGAATTACGGGTCTTCCGAACCGATCGGCAATCTCGATGTCGAGCTGTGCACTGCCGAAAATCCGATGGATCAGGTTCTCAAGCCGAGTTTGGTTGATATTGTAGAGCTCATAGGTCGCGACAACTTCCACTGGAGCCATGAGGAATGTGGGCTGTAGCTGTGCACCCGCAATCCGCTTTTCGACTCCCAAGGTAGTGACGCCAATTTTGTGGACCAGCTCCCGGTTCTCAGCCACCATGGGATGGTCGGATTTGCTGCGCAAAACGTAGATTGTGCCAGTGGTGCTGTCGCCCTCTTCCGGCGCGTCTGCGAAGAGCGGTCCCGCCACAGACTCGGTGATCCGCCGCCCAGATTCATCCTTATTCAAGGCGCGCTGAAGCGATCGCATCAGCATGTTGCTTTCCGTGCCGTTGTCGAAGATGACGCGCAAGCGCGCATCAGTTCGGCCTTGGTCGGTCAGAGTCTGTTCGCCCATCTCAGCAACATATGCTTTTTGACCTTCTACAATGAAGAAGCGGCCTTTTTGAATTTCGGCTTTCAGTTCGAACGGGCGGGTCTCACGTTCGCCGGAATCCAGCTCGCGTTGAACCTTTTCGAAAAGTGGCTTGAACGTCTCAAAATCTTCGCATCGCTTGCGATTGGCAATATCCTCGGCTGCTTTGCGCTCCGCGTTGGATCGTACATGCTTCAGCTCAGAAAGGGGGGACGCTTCAACCGTGATGCCAAGCGCTGCAAGCAGAGCGTCATCATCCAGATTTTCAGAGATCGGAGCGAAGTTAATTCCCGTTAGCAGGCCGCCAGTGTCCAGGTCTGCAAGTAGGTCAGTGGCTTCGGGGAGCTCCCGCAAACGCTGCAAACGAACGGCATAAAGCCGTTCGAAGATATCCGCTTCTTCCGAATGCTGCGGAACACGTCCGTGCTCAGATACGAACTTCTGGATATCTTCAAACCCAGCGATGATCCGCTCTTCGCGTGGGGTCCGTAAAGCTTGCGTCTTTTTCTCGATCTCGATGCCAAGCTCCGAGAGGAGCGCATCATCTTCATCCGTGAATGTATTAGCCATTCATCGCCTCCTGCTTCATCCGGGCAAGGAAGGCCACGCCTTCGGCCATGCGTTTCTCCCAAGCGTCAGCGGAAGTCAAAGACGGAAGCCGTCCGCGTTCTTGCTTGAACTTCACGGCACGCTTGACGAGGTCACGCGCCTCTTCCAGCGACAGTTTGATCTTCTTGGCCTCAATCACGGCGGCAACCTCTTTCAGGCTCTCTTCGCTCATGGTTTTGGCGAGGATCGCATAGGCTTCGCTGAACGGGTTGATCCGGTCGATCAGGTCAATATCGAGCTCTTTGACGCTCATAGCGAACTGGCGAACACCGTCGACAAAAGCCGTGTTTGAGGATGCGTCCGTACCGTCACCAAGAAGAGTCTTCTTGGCCTGTTGCGTGAAATTCATCGCAGCAATGGCGTGCTGACGAACCGCCTCCTGATCGACTTCGTCCAGCTCAGGGTACTTGTCGCGCACGATTTTCCCCATTTTCACCTGGGTCAGCTCCTCCGGCACCATTTCGGCGTCAAAAAGACCACGCTCGATCGCGGTCTTATCCTGTAAGAAGGTGGTGATGACCTCGTTCAGGTCATTCTGACAGATGCGATTTGCTTCTGGGCTCTTGGGCTGGGTGAGCCCTTTGATCTCGATCTGAAAGATGCCTTTTTCTTCATTGAAGCCTACGTTGCACTTGCTGTCATCGTAGCCGTTCTCGCCATAGTCGAAGCCATCCTGCGCAGTGTTTGCAGGCATCTTAGGTTTGAACTCGAACTTGGGTGTCAGCACCTGCTCCATCAGCAGGCTGGCGGCAATAGCCTTCAAGGTGTCGTTGACGGCCTCACGCACCGCCTCTTCAGACGCGTCGGGCTCTGCAATCAAGTTGGTAAAGCGGGCACGTGTTTTGCCTTTGGCGTCGCGTGTGGCACGTCCGATGATTTGAACGATCTCGGTTAGGCTGGAGCGATAGCCCACGGTCAGCGCATGTTCACACCAAATCCAGTCGAAGCCTTCCTTCGCCATGCCAAGCGCGATGATGATGTCAACATGGTCACGGTTGTTCTTTTGGGTTGGATCTTTCAGTGACGCCGAGACCTTGTCTCGCTTGGCGGTATCGTCATCCACGAGGTCCGCAATCCGCAGCACCTTCCCATCAGGACGCTTCACCAGCTGAAAACCTGTAGCAGGGTCTGTGCCTTGCCAGTCGCCTAAGGCGTCGATGATATGCTCGACCTCCCGATGCTTGTCTTTCGTGCTTTCACGCGAGTTGACATTAGGGATGTGCAGGATGGTCTTCTCGTTCGGATCCAAAACTTTGAGAAGCTCGTCGGCGTAGGAGCCACTGTAAAAGAAATACCCGATGTCGAGCGTCTTCAGCCATGTGTAGCCGCTGAGCTGCTCATAATAGGTATAGGTAACAGTCTCAAAGCGCGCCTCATCTTCGGGCGACAGCACGGCTTCAGTATCACCTCGGAAATACGATCCGGTCATGGCAACCACAT
Organism: Pseudogemmobacter sp. TB195; assembly: GCF_058313095.1. Classification (NCBI taxonomy): domain Bacteria; kingdom Pseudomonadati; phylum Pseudomonadota; class Alphaproteobacteria; order Rhodobacterales; family Paracoccaceae; genus Pseudogemmobacter; species Pseudogemmobacter sp. TB195. The sequence continues at coordinate 14,061 of NZ_JBZEGG010000026.1, read as the reverse complement.
GTGCCTTGTCGCGTGTGATAAGCGTGCCTAGGTGCGCCCCCAGCTTGTTATCTGGGTTGGCTGAGACGTGGTGGAATTCGTCCACGGCAATAAGGCGGTCATCGAATGCTTCGATGCCGAATTTATCCACGGCGAAGCGGAATGTAGCATGGGTGCAGACGAGGATACGATCGTCACCTTCCAAAAACTTGCCAAGCGCCCCGACTTTGCCGCTGTCGCCTCCCGGTGCGTTGCATAGGTTCCAGCGCGGCTCGACGGTCCAGTCCCAATAAAAACCGAACTTAGACAGGGGCTCATCGGCAAAGCTGGATCCGATCGACTTTTCCGGAACCACGATGATGGCCTGCTTGAGGCCTTGGTTGTGTAGCTTGTCGAGCGCGATGAACATCAGTGCCCGGCTTTTCCCAGAGGCGGGTGGCGACTTGATCAGTAGGTATTGCTCGCCGCGCTTTTCATATGCGCGTTCCTGCATAGTGCGCATTCCAAGTTCGTTGGACTTGGTGGAGCTTCCATTGGCAGGATAGGAAACGGAGACAGAAGGAACGGACTTGGTCATGCGGAAATCCTGAAATCTTGCAAATAAGAAATGGCCCAAGCAGGCGGTCTGGGCCAACTGCGGAAGCCCTGAGCATGCCAGCTCACACTGCCATCTCCGATCAGCCCATTCACCTCAAGGTGTCGGACAAAAGCATCATGATCGTAAAGATAGGCATCATCACCGTTCAGGAAGGCAATGTAGATTTTCTTGCCGATATACTTCCGATCGATAATGAGCCGTCCCTTCAATTGGACCTTTAAGACCGTTTCGCCGTCAATATGGATCGCGATGAAATCGGCACCTTGCCAATCATCCGTCAGCCTTATGCAATTGAAGCCGTAATCCGCAATGCGAGCTGCGAACTTATGAAAATTGTAGTTCTCACGCTGTCTAGAATTGAGGTCTGTATATGGCACACGCGTAAACATTTCAGGCGGTCACCTTCGTAGTCATCTTCGTATACATATCGAAGAGCTTTTCGAGGCGTTCGGTATCGTTCTTAAAGCGGCGGCCGATGTAGATGCGCTCCAGTGTCTCGTCGTTGCGGTCATGGGCCGCTCTGAGGTCGGTTGGCATCTTTTCTGGGTCGTAGAGGTCCGCGATGGTGGCCGGAAAATGCGCCTCTCGCGCTAGAAGAATTTCTTCAGCGCAGCGGCTCAGGTCTTCGCGGTTCTTCTCAGTTAGCTTGGGGACAGGGAATGTGTTCCAACCTAAAGTATTTGAATATGCAAAATCCGTGCGCGTTCTCCCACAAACTGTTGCAATCCAAGAGAGATGAAGCCGAGAAGACAAAATAGATATCAGCCAGATTGTCTCATCGAACAGCACAAAACTTTGACTACTCACAACGGTTTCTTTTCCTACCAAACCGACTGGAAGGAATTCTCTGTTCCCAGAGGTGATCCTCGGAAGAACTATTGTTAGTGTCCTGCCCTCGCGCATTTCTCTAAACTGGTGTGCTTTTTTTGCCATTTGATTTGCGCTAGCATCCGGGCTTTCTAAACGAAGAGCGCGCACAGAATTTACGCGAGATGCAATTTGCGGATAAGACATAGCGTCTGCAAGATTATCATCTGTTATCCAAAGGCAATAATTATTCTCACCTTTAATAAAGTCAGCTGACCCTACCATTGGCCGGATAAAACGCTCCATAGCCTCTTTTGGTAACATCATCTGGGCCAGTTCGCTTTTGGTCATCCGAAGAAAACCACCATCCACGACCTTGTTTCCAAAAATCATCGGAGGAAGGCAAGATAATGGCTTGCTGGACTTTTCTACTATTTTTGTTTCACCAGCAGTGAGGTACGCGCTAATCTTTTCGCTTCTCTTGGCCGTGCTTTTTCCAGCATCGTCCACCGAGTATATTATCGGTTTTAGTGGTTTTTTATTTGATATTGCAATAATCGCAACTGTTACACCCGCGTTGTGGCTAGCTAGGTTCGCCCACTTGAATGATGTATAGCAAAATGAGATTTCATGCCCCGTTGAGAATATTGCAGGCCATAGAATAGGAACTTGTTGGCCTTGGCATATCGAATTAGTCGATACAAGAGCAGTGGACGACTCAGTGTGAAGTCCAAAGTCTGCTGCTTTCATGAACCAGCCAGATACATAATCAAGTGACTTCCAGGCTTTTACACGGCCATCAAATATGCGCTTCAAATCCTCCTTTTGCTCTTTGCTCTGCCAAGTTGAGCCAAGATAGGGCGGATTCCCACAGATATATGTCTCCCCACCCTCATTATCGAAATCAATCTGAGCTTGATCCAGCGGTGTCTGAAACAAATCTTCGGCCTGGAACTTCACGGCAGTTCCGGTTGGCGGGCAGATCGACAGCCAGTCCAACCGCAGTGCGTTGCCACAGGTGATCCAGTTTTGACTGTCCAGCGGTAGAAACTCGGCCAGTGCCTCCTTTTGCCCTCGGTAGGTCACGTCACATTGGTACTCCGCAATGATCAGCGCCAGCCGAGCGATTTCGGCGGAAAAATCCCGGAGCTCGATACCGCGGAAGTTGGTCAGGGGGATGTCTGTCTTACGATCGGCCTCGCCTCGTCGGCGGTTGATCTCGGCCTCGATCGCACGAAGTTGCTTGTAGGCGATGACTAGGAAGTTTCCCGAGCCACAGGCCGGATCAAAAACCCGAATTTTAGTGATGCGACTACGCAAATTCAGAAGCTTACGACCATTGTCGCCAGCTTCCTCCAGTGCCGCGTTCAAGTCATCCAAGAACAGCGGGTTCAGCACCTTCAGAATGTTCGGGACGGAGGTGTAATGCATGCCGAGGACCGAGCGCTCCTCTTCGTCTGCCACTGCCTGGATCATTGAGCCGAAGATGTCGGGGTTGATTCTGGTCCAGTCCAGCCCGCCGATATGGCTGAGATAACGCTGCGCGATTTTGGAGAAGCGCGGCACATCAGTCGAGCCAGAGAACAGCCCGCCGTTCACGTAAGGAAACGCATCGGCCCACCGAGGCAGATTGGCATTGGCTCGGTCTGCCAGCGGCACGTTCATTGCGCGGAAGATTTCGCTGATGACCTCGTGCGTGTTGGTGCCATCACGGTTCGACATCTGCTCGATCGTGCCGGTGAACAGCCGAGATGAGGCAAAGATATCGGTGTCTTCGGCGAAGAAGCAGAAGATCAGTCGGGCCATGAAATGGTTCATGTCGGGCCGCCGATCGACCTTACTCCATTCCGGGTTGTCCTTCAGAAGCTCCATATAGAGCCGATTGAGGCGACCGGTTGCCTTTATGTCGAAGGCACTTTCCTTGATCTGCTTGACGGTCGAGATGCCCGCGAGCGGCAGGAAAACGCCAAAGCTGTCGGGAAAATCCGGGTAGGCGCAAGCCACCGTGTCGCCGCCGATCAGATCTTCCGCTTCGAAGCTCTGCCCATCGGTTGCGAGGATGAACTTAACCTTGTGCTTGGCCGTGGCGGGGCTGGCCTTGAGTGCCGCGAGGGTCTGAGACACTTCGCCCGGCGTGCAGGTCGCGATATGGATGTTGTTGCGTTGCAGAACGCCGCCGAGATCCGACTTATTGGAGTCGCCCTTACGCAGCTTCTTGATTTCCGTTTCCTTGCGGCCGAAGGCTTCAAGGAAGGCGTAGGGGAATTCTGCGGCGTCGAAGGGCGCTTCGGCGAGGTCAGAAATAGCCTGTTCGATTTCAACCGGGTTCATGGGGTCTGCCTCGTAAATGGCTGGACTTCGATCTCATCGGCACGTGCCATGACCGTTTCCAGTTCGTAATTCAGTTGTCGTTCCATCCAAGCGCGAGCGGATGTGCCGAAGGCCTTTTCCAAACGCAGGGCCATTTCCGGAGAGATACCTGACCGCCCATTCAGAAGATTGCTAAGGGTCTGCCGATTACACCCGAGCACTTGCGCAGCCTCAGTGACGGAAAGAGCATTGGGGCCAAGGCATTCTCGCCGGACCAGGATTCCAGGATGGGTCATAGTATCTCCCCGTTTACTCTGGATGTACGGTGATAATGGACAGTTATCAATCTAACATTGAAAGCTGCTGAGGCATGACCCAATATCCGCGCTGCCGTTTGGACGTTTCCAACGCGAGCAAGGCGGCGATGGCTTGGTGCTCTTCTTCAAAGCAGTCCAAGCGAACCTGACTGTTCTGTCCGATGCGCCCCCATTCCCGATAAAGCGACCATTCCCCAAACAGGTTGGGCATGACGGCCATCCGATAAAACCGGGCAATGTTTTTCGCAGGGTGGCGCTTTTCGAGATAGGTTTGCATGCTCAGAGGTGATGCCTCCGTGCGATCTCAAGGGCTTCAGCCTGCTCCGTGCCGATGTAGTCCTTGGTGCTCTCGATGCTGGCATGGCCGAGCAAAAGCTGGGCTGCGCGCAGATTGCCGGTTTGCTGATAGATATGGGTTGGAAAAGTCCGGCGCAGGGAGTGCAATCCATAGAGGCTGGGATCGAGGCGCGCCTTTTCGAGCCAGGATTTGAACAGCCGCCAGAGCTGGCTTTCGCTGAGATGATTGTGGGAGCATCTGGGCCCCTGCCCGGTGAAGAGCCAGCTGTGCAGAGGCTTGTCGATCGTGACGAGATAGGCGCGCAGGCTGTCGCGCGTGTTCTCGGACAGCCGCGCCTGGACCGGGCGGGCGTTGCGGCTTTCGGTTTTCTTCTGCCGGATTTCGACGATCTCGCGCACGCCTGCTGAGGTGGCGACATCCGCTATCCGCAGGCGCACCAGATCAGAGCCCCGGAAGCTGGTGTCGAGGGCAGTGTTGAACAGCGCGAGATCGCGCAGCGCCTTCTCTTGGCGCAGGAGCAGCCGGATCAGGGCAACCTGATCCGTCGTGAGGGGAGGCTTTTTGCCGACCACGCGCCCCTTGTTCCATGTCGTTTCTGACGTCCCTGACACAGCTTCTTCCTTGCAGGCTATCAGATGAATATGGCGAGAAAGCTTGCATCAGGGAAAGAGAAAGTTCTAGGTCTTGTCAATTTCCCCTTATTTCTTTGGAGTCTTAGCCACTGTTCTCATGCAAGCTTCTAATCAAAAGCTCGCATGAAGATGACGCGCACGAAGTAGCAGGGGTTGACGCATTCGGCCCATAGCCGCCATTCGACAGCCTGCTCTCGCTGCGCCACAGCATTACCCAAAGCGGACACCCGCATCGCGGTACAGGATCATCTATGCTACTTGGATAATTGCACATCTCGTTATTGGGGTCAGCGCATGACCTTATTCCAGTCAACAGCATGGCCGGCCTCAACTAGTTCACGGGCAAGCTTTTGCTTCCATCCGCCCGCATCGTCCATGCTTTCCCAAACCACGCCGGCAAAATCACTGGGGATGGATACGTTACCCCTTCGTAGGGCACAGACTTTATCTCTGCCAAGATGTGCCATGAAGTATCCGAGTTCAAGCAGGACATTTTGGCGGGCCCTGGGCTCAAGGTCAACGTCGGCTTTGGCGCGTCCCAAGTCGTCAGGCGTCAGCAACACCACAGCGAAGCCAACATCTGCGTTAGCCTCCACTTTCTCGATTATTGTTCGTCCCTTGTTGGCCTGCTCATGCAGAATTATGGGCTCAAATCCAATGTTACCAAGGAAGCGAGCGACTGTTTCCCTAGCCTCACCATCGTGGCCATGAACAATGAATACCTTGTTGGACATTGGCAATACCAAACTGGGGGCAGTGCGCCCTTGAGCTTCCACGTAGGCTTTATAGTCTCGAACAAATGGAATGATGATCTGACTGGTAACGGAGTGAACGCCACTTATGATTTTGCGACTGCCAGTCCAGAAAAATGTATATCCGAACTCCGCCATCTCATCTGGATTATTACAGAACTTGAGAATGAGCAGAAATTTTAGGCCAAGTATTTCAAGATCGTCGTCCGGCCACTGCAGCCGTGCACTCCCGACCATGCCGCCCTGAGTGCTCTGACTCGATGCGATGAACGTATCTAGATTGACGTTCTCAGTGAGCGCAGCATTAGAAGCTTGAAGATCGGTGTGCTGAAGAAGCCTGCCAAGCCTCTTTAACGGCGCCGGATAAGATTGTAGATCAGACGATTGAAGGTCCAGAACAGCATTGTTTATCTGTTTGAATAGGTCTTGCGGGGCGCTCATTCATCATCCTGCAGTCGGGCTTCGGCAGCCTTCTCCAATATTATGGCCCGATATTGCTCCTTCATTCCTTCTGCAAGCGATCCGATGATTTCGCTGTCCTCATAGCCTGCAACGCGGTCGTCAATTATCCGCTCCATTGCAGAAATAGCTTGGTCGATGCTTGCAGGGTCTTCTGGGTTAAATGAGACACTGCCCAAATCACCGTCCAGCTCAGCCAGTGCGTCCTGTGCCCTCTGCAGGTCACGCTGAAGTTTGTCTAACCCCTGGATTTTGAACATCTGCTCATCCGTCACTGATAGTCTATGGGAAACTATGGAGCCAGAAGTGTTATCATTCAAGATGGACGGTGGAAAACCGCACTGAAGCTAGCTGTTGTGCCTATGTAGGCATGCCGTGTCCGGCCCTAATTGAGCCTAGTCGGGTGTTTTGGGGGCTAAAGCGCCTGATGTGCTTGAGCAAATTCAACACCGAGCGCCTGACAGTGTGACAGGGCAAGCCAGATCGCACTATTCCACCGACCGCTTTCTCGGTTTCGTTGCAGCTGCCACGCCGCATCACCGTCAGACGGCTCTCCGCCCGCGAGATATAACAAAACGACTCGAGGTTCCATGTTACTATGGTGCCTGTCGGATCATCCGAAGTCAGGGTGGGCTTGGGGGCGGGAGGTATCGCCATGTCCATCGATTTTCTGCCCGCACTGCGGCCTGAACACCCCGCCTGGAACAAGGGGCGCATCATCGGCCAAAAGCGTCCCTTGCTGCCGAAGCATGTATGGTCCATCCGTGTTCGCCTTGAGATGGCGGATAACCGGCGGGATCTTGCTCTGTTCAATATGGCCATCGACAGCAAGCTTCGTGGCTGCGACCTCGTGTGCCTGAAAGTCCGCGACGTCTTCGCGGCAGGGAGGGTGAAGGAGCGCACCTCGGTCACCCGAGAGCAAGACGCGTAAGCCTGTTCGGTTCGAGGTCACTGAAACCACAAGACAATCCCTCGAGCGCTGGATCGCTGATCCCGAGATGCTCGGGCTGGAGTATCTATGGCCGAGCCGATTACACTTCGCCACCGTTCGGCACAGGACTGTCCGAACCAAGGGTGCGCTGTCGCAGAAGACGGCGAAGCTCATGGTCTTCAAGCTCGTTCAGGCTTCCGCCAAGACATGGCGCCGCCTGAAGGGCGTGAACCAGTTGCCTTTGCTCATCGAAGGCGTCACATTCACCGACGGCGTAGCCACCAGCGTCGCCGAAAATCGCGCCGCTTGATCAGGCCGTATCACCCAAAATCCCGCATAGCTCTCCAATCTGCGGCTAAAGCATCACACGACAACCGCGTCGTCACCCCACAGCTTATCGAGGTCGACGTCGCGGCTGTCAGGCTCACGATCGGCGTTAAGCCGATCCACCTGTAAGAGTATCGGGATATCAAACGTAGAGCCGGTAAGAACACAGGCTCCTTTAGGAAGAGAAGGAATTTGACTTTTCGACACAGCGTCAAGCGTAGAGATTGCATTGTCTAAAAGAGCGAGATCTCTATCATTGACCAGGCGATGAATAAAAAAGTTGTGCACCTGCGAAACAATTGTCGAAGATATATCAGAAGGCCTCTGACTGGATAGGACAATAAACATGCCAAACTTTCGCCCTTCCTTGATGATTTCTTCAAAAAGCTCCAGGCGATAATCCTTCCAACTTTCAGATTCTCTTGTCGACTGAGTTGAGAGGATGTTGTGAGCTTCGTCAATGACCAAGTGAATGGTCGAAGTAGGCGGCGATGTGCTGGCCTGCTTATGGTGTTCGTATAGCTGCTTTGCGATTAAGATTGGGACAATTTTCTTAAGGTCCTGATTTACCTCCCGCAGGGAAATGACGTGAAGCGGCTTGTCTTGCTCTTGGACATCACCTCCGACTGCAATAACTCTTTCCAAATCGCTTTTGAATGACTCAATCCTTCTAAGGAGCGGTTGTATATGTTCATATTGGACAGCACCGCCAAGCGCATCACGCACGATCTGTAAATTGGCGCGGAGTTGAAGTTCACTAATTCCTGAGATCGCGTCTATATCTATTTCATCCACCTTGCCAAGGAAGCGTTGATCAACAAAGTCCGATTGCTCCTCCCTGCTGAGGAAATGCCAATTATTCCCGACTTCCGGTAGCACGTGGAAGGTGTCGATGTTCGGACCGCTGCGAAGTCCAACCTCATCTAATGCTTCTGAAAGTTCCTCTGCTCCGATCAAGCGGACAAGATGCTTGAGTTGCTCAAGAGCTTCCAAGCTTGGGTCCTTCGATTTAAGCACGCGCTCCAGGGTAGCTCTAAAAAAACGTTTGAGACTGTTAGGCACTTCAGCGAAACGCCTCCGGCCCGAAATTATCCGTCGCAAGAAGGGTTTCTGTGTATTCGCGGTCGCTTGGAATAGAATTCCTAGGGTTTCTGCGTCCCAAAATTCATCGTCCTCTAGGCGGAAGCGGTCAGCATCATCTCTGCGAGTGCTCAACCGAGTTACTTCCTTGAAAGCTGCCCCGCATACTTGGCCGCCTGTATATTCTCCATTAAAATCTATTATGAAAAACTTGCTTTTTCCAATCATCCTCTCGACCTTTAGGTCGAAAAGTGTCGTTAGAAGTTTCGCGAGAGTGTTTGACTTTCCGCTGCCAGTGTTCCCGAATATACCGATGTGGGTATTGAATAAGCTTTCCCATGGCAAAGAAACTTGCAGTTCTTCTTTCAGGAGCTTTCCAATCGAAAAGCCTCCACCGCTTTTGGGCTCGAATATCTTCTCGACTTTCGCCCCTGGAATGAGCTTCGCAACATCACCGATCTTCGGGAGAAACTTAATGCCATCCGAAAATGTGCCGCTCTCAAAATATCCTATCGGGCGAACTTTGAGTTTCCGAACATAGTGCTGCTCGGGGCCATCTCCCTCCTTTACCCGATCGTCCAGGTATTCTCCCTCCACCAAGCACACGATCTCCCTAAATCCGTGGTCGATCGCGATGAACTCCCTGATAGAAACGCCTTTGAAGGCGGCACCCCTGTAAAAATGAGTTTCGAGATTCGAGTTCGTATTGGCTTTGATGGTGATCTCTATGCCAACGACCGCGGTAACATGGCCAATCTCAATCATCTCACACTCCAGAACCCGAGCTGGCGGTTACTGAAAATACTTCATCATTAAATGCCTTAAAGTCTAAGGCTCCATCTGTCCTTATCAGTTCTACGTTGTCAAATGCGCGGAACTTTTCCTTCAGATCATCCCGTGTCTGGTCTGAGTAGCAGCAGATATAAACCTTAAGTGTCGGATTCGAAAGAGAGCGTTTGATCAAAGAGAGAATATGTTCATCAGCAAACGAGAAACCAAAAACGATGAATACGGTGTTAGGCTTTTCAAGCTCATAACTCAGTGCGCGAAGGGCCTGATAATAGTGCTCCTCAAAAACTGTCTCGTGAAATTTCCATTTTGTGGGATTTACCACCGGGAGCGCCTTGTAGCTCTCCCAGAACTTTTCAATGTCATCAGGAGGAACAGTGAAGGATTTGGAAGATATATCGTTCTCATCACAGGTTGCGTCTGACAAAATCGCCTCAAACCCAGGATCCATGTAGGTAGGGACACTGTCGGCGCGTTCCTTGGCTCTAGCGGGATCATAGGAAACCTCAATATTTTCACCGTCCTTGTACCAGTAGACAGAGCCATGGGGCTGGATGAGGTTTATTTGGGGTACACTTGTTTCATGCCGTTCGAAGGCGCCTTGATCTTTATAAAAGCGATTAAAGGATCTGGTTTGCAAGGTTCGTTTAATGAAACCTGTAGCTCCGTCGTTCAGAACGAAATCGAACTTTTTGCTTTCGATCATGCGCTCTGCACAGTGCGCGATAATGCCGTCATAGTTGGTGGTAAAGATATTAGCCCTCTTTGTCCCGATTTTTTTGTTCAGCAAATGCAAGATAGTCGAGATAAAGCGAACGTAATTTCGCATGACATCTAACTGCTCCGATTTGAGCTTCCCGTAGCTGGAAAAGCGGGAGGCCGGCCCGATGACATTCTCAACGTAGTATGAAAACAGAAGGCACATAATGCTTTCGCTGCCTTCAAAGCGCGTCGCTAGCGTCTCTAGAGTATGCCGTTTCGATGTGTTACTGTCTTTCACCTCGAGCGCGAGCGTCGGAAACAGGCCAACCGACGCGCCCGAGCCGATGAGAAAGTTTAAATTCTTATCGTATATATCGTTTCGATTAATTGCCGTCACTTCGCTTACCTCGCTTCTCCACAATATTCGTACGGACGCGATCGGTTTTGAGCAAGTGCAGACGTCTTGCCACGGTCACATCCGTTCCTGCTAGCGGCCAACACGGTGGGGCAGGAAGGAAGCCTGACGAACATTGTAGCGCGCAACGAAAGTCGGCTTTCTATCGAGTCGCGCTGGCTGGCTCTTTAACCATTCTTAAGGGATAGCATGGAATTGGAGCCTCGGCTTCCTAGGTTTGGCGGCCACTGTGGGCGGCATAAATAGCCGTCCGCAAGCTGTCGTTCCGGCAGAGCGCAGCGAATGTCTGCTCTCCTCCCGACACAGTGCGGTGTGAAGCGGATCCCCGCAGCGGTAGCGAATGACCACTTTCTCCAGCTTGCTGCAGCCGCCATGCCACACCACTGTCAGGCACCTCTGCGCCCGTGATGGGCAGAGGGGAGCGACTTTCGCTGCGTGATGACTGAATGACCGCTACCCCAAGCTCTCTGCGTCTGCCACGCCGCATCGCCCTCAGGCCGCTTACCGCCCTTTCTAGCGGTCAGGGTCGCTGAACTCTGCTGACATAACGTCTGGAACATGTGGTTTCTGCCGACATTCGACATTGATATCTCGGCCGGAAGATCATTGCGGACGAAGCCCGAGACGCGGTTTTGTCTCATCGCTGGATCACTCCTTCTGCTACGGCCATTCCGTGCACAGCCAGCTGTGCCTGGAACACCGAACAGCCGAACCTGCTGCGCAGATCTTCTACTCGCTTCTCATAGCGATCCACCCCGAGTTTCCGCTTCAGATCACTTTCGTGGAAATATCGATTGATGAACGGCGCTGGCGCCATCAGGCGCTGCAATTTGTCAGCCTGTCGCGTGATTGGTTTGCCGCTTGCGAGGGAAGGGTCGGACCCGGAAACGTCACCACCTCGCCACTTCCGCATGAACCCCAGCAGATACCCGGCTGGCACGGCGTCATGACCTCGTCCACGGTTGAACTCCCTGAATCGTTCCCAGATGTGCCGGCTGTCTGCGGCGCGACAAGGCAGGGCGGTCTTGGCCTTTCCGATCAAAGCCAGCCAGCGTGCCGCTTTCTCAGGCTCTTCACGATCAACCACTATCGTTCCCGAGAATACATTTTTGTTTGAATCTCTTATATAAGGGGTGGTGTCAGCTGTGGTTGACACTTCGCCATCTGCATCAGGTTGGTCACAGCACCCGAAGCGGAAGAGCCATGGCGCAAACCGGCCCTTACCCCGCTGACGCAGTAGGCGCAGCCCTGAGGCTGCCAGTTCTGCCAGAAGAGCGTGCAGGTGCTGTCGCGATACCGTCATGCGATCGGCCAGATCACCGAGGGTAAAGGCTGCTGTGCCATGCGGCAGGCCATTGTAGCCGTCCTTCCAGGCAATGGCGTCAAGGATGACAGTCGCAAGCTTGTGCGCGGCACAGGAAAGTTCGGTGTGGGTGATGCGGCGAAGGATGGCGCCGGTGGTGAGTTCCATGATCGTCGTCTCCAGGGCGACGTCGCAGACACAAAGCAAAAATACACCATCGCAATCAATCAAACATTATTGGTTGCGCAACCTCAAAGGATGGTCTAGAATACTCTGGCTAGGTGAGTGTTCTTTGAGGTTTTGGTGTTGGACCTTTGGTCTGGCGTCGTCTTCAAAAAGGGGATCGACCGTCCCCGACACAGAGAGCCGCCGGGGCCGCAATGCCCCGGCGGCTTTTCAATAGCGGACCTCTTCCGATCCATAGTTCCCGGCATGGTCACGCCAATCCACGAAGACCGAGCGCCAGGAATAGCTGCGGCAATGCTCCGGCAGCGCGAGATCAGATGCCTCCGGGACAGCGGCCACCGAGGATCTGGCCCAACCGTAGTCGCCTTGCGTGCCATAGGAGCCGAGACGGGTGGAATCGCTGCGGATGCAGTCGCCATCGCGGTTTTGATGCTGGCTGAACTGGATGTGATAAACCCGGATGCTGCGCACGAAGTCGAAAGCATCGCCAGAGATGTCGATATCGGCCTGCTCCAGGGCCTGCGCGAGGGTCAGACCCGGCACGTCGATAGGGATGGGCAGGGTACTTTCACGCGGCTCGCGGAACGCAATGTCATAGAGCCGCTCCATCGGGCTGAGCGGCGCATCGCCACCGAGGGATGCGCCCATGGGGCAGCGCCAGATCTGCAGGGGCGGCTCGACTGGCCAGGGCCTGATGCGGCGAATGAACTCGGCGCGGGCCCGCGAGCAGGGCACGGAGGCTGGCCAGCCGCCGGCGAGGCACAGAAGGATAGCGCAGTCGATCTGGTAGGTCTGTGCCTGAACGGGGGCAGGGCTCGAGACTGCGGCGGTCAGGGCCAGAGTGGCTGTCAAAATGGTGCTTCGAAAGGCAGGGTACATGGAGGCGACTCGCTCAGTTACCCCCTATCGCTACAATACACCACTATTGAATGCAACATTCTTGCATTGCTTATAGCATGGCTGACGCGTCCGATCTTCGGCTCAGTGTCCCACCACGCTCTGGAAACGCCCGTAATCCTGACTGACCTCCTGTGCCTCGGAGAAGGCCCGGGCACGCTCGGCATCGAGGCAGCGGAAGTAGTCCTGCACTGCGGAGATGTAGTCCTCGAAGTCGCCCCGGATCAGATCGGCATAGGCCCGTACATCGGCCGGGTCGCTTGGCAACCATGGCCGTTCAGGGGGATCGCATGATGCTAAGGCGGCGGAGCAACTCACCATGATGGCGACAAGGCAGGATATCAGGCGCAGCTTCACCATGTTTCGGACGAGGCCCCGTCATTGCTTTGATTTGCCACAGTCTTGGGCTATCCACCTTTATGGAGCGATGATCTGCCGTCAAGGCATCAAATAATCATTGCCATCAATAATGGTGTAATGCTACGGCTATGGTGATTTGATTCCCCATGGCCTGACCCATTCTATGGAGAGGAGCCGCGGGGAGACCATGCTAGAAGACGCCCCGAATGTGGTTACAGAAGACGGATTGCGACAGCTGCTCGCCCAGGGCTATTCGGCCGAAGTGGTCTGTCGGACCGCGGCCGAGAAGCGCCTCAACGCCTGGTACGGCTCCTGGTATGTGCGGGCCATCGGCCCTTCGGGCGGCGATGAGAAGATCGTCGTCACCAGCCGCAATTACATCAAGGCCCGTGAGTTCAAGACCGTCGCTGGGCTTGTCAGCTTCCTCTCGGATATCGGAATGCGCACGGCGCATATTCCGCTCGATGAGGGCGGCCGCTCTCTCCACCAACTGCCGGAATCCGCGCCCGCGCAGCAGGGCTGACGCTTCATCCCTTATTCTGGCCCTCTGCGCCCTAGCCGGGTTCACCCCTGCCGGTGTGAGGGCCGAGGGCTTTGTGTTTCGGGTGGCGCTGGACGGCCAACTGGCCTCGGTGTCATCCGACGCGGGCTTCATGCGTCAGTTCGGCACCGAGACGCCGGATCGCCTTTTCCTCTTCAGCACTCCGCAAACTGATGGTGACACTGGTGCCAGTGTCGTCGCGCCACGGCCTGCTTCTGCTAGCCCCGAAATACTCCAAGGCATCGAAGACACCGCCTTGCGCTATGGTGGCCATGCCGCGCTGAGGCGGGCGGGCCTTTCTGTCACCGACTGGGCACTTTTCTACCGGGCCAATATCGAGGTCGAGAGCGCCTATAACCCGGCGGCCCTGAGCCATGC
>NZ_JBZEGG010000025.1:0-94204 GCF_058313095.1 Pseudogemmobacter sp. TB195 | reverse complement strand
GAGACCTTCGTGCAAATGGACCACAGGCCGACAATGCACTAACATTCAAACCGGACCACTCAGTGGGGGCATTCCAACGTTATATTGTGCAAATTCGCTCATAAGTTGAGCATATCTGCACAGCTCAGGCAGCGTCCTTTGATACCTGCGAGCACCCGGCAGGCGACAGCATCCCGTTCCTCACATGCCTGCGCTTCAGATTCGCGAATTTGCGCTTCGAGGCACAGAGCGAATGCTGTCTCACCCCGGGTCGTTCCGAAACCTCACTGACCGGGTAGCCCCGCCCGGTGATCTGGGCGACCGTATCGCCCCTGACCCCGTCGGGGAAATAGCATGTGCCCGTCATGGTCCCCTTGCCTCAGAACCAGCAAAGAGAGCGTCGATGAAGCATGGCGCAAATTCACTCCTCTGCGGCGCGTGGCGAGGGCCTTGACGGCGTTGCCCTTCCGATCTTATTGATCGCCTGACCAATAAGATATCGTGACGCGCGACAAGAGAGAGACCCATGGCACAATACGGTTCACAGGAAATGTCGGCGCCTTTGCTGAAGGTGATGATGCGCCGCCCGGGGGCGAGCCTTATCAAGGCCGATCCCGCTGACTGGAACTATGTGACCCCCTTCGACAGCACCAAAGCCATCGCGCAATATCAGGGCTTTGCCGATCTGATCGTGAAGGCCGGGGCCGAGATCATCTGGCTTGAGGATCAGGACGACGGCCTTGCCGATGCGATGTTCACACATGACCCTTCGCTGATGACCGACAAGGGCGCGATCATCCTCAATATGGGCAAGCTGCGCCGCCGGGATGAACCCGCTCTGCACGAGGCCGTCTATCAGCAGCATCAGATTCCGGTTGCAGGCCGGATCACCGGCGAGGCAACCGTCGAGGCCGGTGACTGTATCTGGCTTGACCCAAAAACGCTGCTCGTCGGGCGCGGCATCCGCACCAATCAGCAGGGCATCGACCAACTGACGGCAATCCTTGCCCCCGATGGCATCAGCGTCATCGCCTTTGACCTGCCGCTCTGGGATGGTGAGGCCGCCTGCCTGCATCTCCTGTCGGTGCTGAGCCCGCTGGCGGATGACCTGGTGCTGGCCTTCCTGCCGCTGCTGCCGGTCGCGCTTTACAGGCTCTTGAAACTGCGCGGCATCCGCATTGTCGAGGCGCCGAAGGATGAATTCCTCGCCAGCAACGGCCTCAGCCTCAATGTGCTGCCGACCCGCCCGTCTGAGCTGATCATGCTCAGCGGTTTCCCGAAAACCACGGCCGCACTTGAAGCCGCCGGCTGCACGGTGGAAACCTTCGAGGGCGACGCGCTTTGCATCGCCTGCGAGGGCGGGCCGACCTGCCTCACCCGTCCGGTGCACCGGCAAGCGGCATGACAAAGGCCCCGGCCTGGCGGCGGATCCCCGAGGCGCAACGCCGGGGCGATCTGGTCGAGGCGGCGCTGGACGTGATTGCGCAATCGGGGCTGCAGGGCGCAACCTTCCGCGAGATCGCGAAACAGGCCGGGGTTGCCCCCGGTCTGATCGCACATCACTTTGAAAGCAAAGAGATCCTCTTGCAGGAGGCGTATCGCAGGGTGGTCTCTGTCCTGACCTTCACCGATGAGGAAGATGCAGGATCGGCGGCGGAAAACCTGCGCCGTTTCATCGTGGCCAATCTGACCGAGCCGGTTTCGAACAACCGAAATCTGGCGCTCTGGTCGGCTTTTATCAGCCAGGTGAGCCATGACCCGACGCTGGCCGGGATCCATTGCGAGGGCTATCTGGCCTTTCGCAACAAGCTGCAGCGCCTGATCGTGGCTTTCCTTGCCGCGCGCGGCAAAGAGATCGATGAGGCCCGCGCCCATCGGCTTGCCGTTGCGATCAGTGCACTGATGGACGGGCTCTGGCTGGAAGGCCGGCTTGCAGGCGGGCTTTTTGAAGAAAATGAACTGGTGACGGTGGCCCTGTCATCGGTTGAGGCCCTGACGGGCGAGAGTTTTGCGCCGCCCGGAGAGGGTGAGAATGACATGCCGGCGAGGATGAGCGATGGTGAATGAAGAACAACCCGGCAGCGGCCAGACCGGGCGCGCGGTTCAGGGTAAAAACGCGGCGCGCTGCCTGGATCATGCCCTGCGTCTTGTGGAATGGGCGAGCGAGACCGGCTCCCCGGGCGAGGCAGCGTTCGGCGAGAAAGCCGCCGCCCTTTTGCGGGGGCTGCCCTGTTTCGCGGATCATCCTGAACGGGTGCGCCTGATTGCCAGCCATGGCGAGCCAGAACGGCAGATCGTGGTCGGGCTTGTGCGCGGGACCGGGCGGCGCACCCTGGTGCTTGCGGGCCATTATGATGTGGTTTCCGCCTCGAATTACCGTGATCTGGCGGATCTCGCCTTCTCGCCCGAACCGTTGCTGGCCGCGCTGCGCCAGGATCTGGCCAGCCGCCCGCTTTCCCCCGCCGAGGAAAAGGCGCGGGTCGATTTCGAAAGCGGTGATTTCCTGCCAGGACGCGGCCTTCTCGATATGAAAAGCGGCATAGCAGCCGGGATCACCACGCTGGAGAATTTCGCAGCCTCGGGCGCGGCAGAGGGCAATCTGCTGCTTGTCATGACGCCGGATGAAGAGGCCAGTTCGCAGGGGATGCGGGCCTTCCGCGACATCCTGCCCGAGCTCGCGCGCGAATGGGATCTTGAGATTGCAGGTGGTATCAATCTTGATGCGACCAGCGATCAGGGCGACGGCGCCGGGGGCCGGGCGATCTATAAAGGCACGATCGGCAAGCTCCTGCCGTTTGCGATGGTCGTGGGCAAGCCCTCCCATGCGAGCTACCCGTTCGACGGGGCCAGCGCGCATCTGATTGCGGCCCATCTGATGACTGCGATGGAGACCAACCCAGATCTTTGCGACCGGGGCGGCGCTGAGGTCTCGCCGCCTCCGATCTGTCTTGACGGGGGTGACTTCCGCGCGGGCTATGATGTGACCACGCCGGAACAGGTCTGGCTGGCCTTCAACTGGCTGTCGCACAGCCGCAGCCCCTCGGCGCTGATGGCGCAGTTCCACAGCCTTGCGGAAAGCGCGCTTGCGGCGGCGATGGCGGCTTTCGCGCGCAACCGGCAGGCCTTTACCGGCGAAGTGGCGGAGCCCGAGCCCTCGCGCGTTCTGACAATCGCAGAGCTGATGGGCCTTGTTGCCGCGCGTGAAGGTCAGGCCGCGCTGGAAGAGATCCTTGCGACGCCGCCCGCCCACGACAATCCGCTGGCGCTCAGCCGTGCGCTTTGCACGCGGCTGGTGTCGCATGCGGGGCTGAACGGGCCGGCGATTGTGCTGGGCTTTGGCAGCCTGCATTACCCGCACAGCCATCTCGATCCCGACCGGGCCGAAGATGCGGCGCTGATGGGGGCGATTGAGACCGCAAGGCAGGAGATCCTTGCCGCGACCGGCGTGCAGATCTGCTGGCGAGACACCTTTGTCGGCATCTCGGACATGAGCTTTCTGGGCAATGTCCCGCCACCCGAAGACGCAAGGATCGTCGCGGAAAACACGCCCGCCCGGCGCTATATCGACCATGTGCCGGATAATGCGCTGCGCTTTCCGGTAGTCAATATCGGCCCCTGGGGGCGCGAATATCACCAACGGCTGGAACGGGTGCACGCCCCCTATGCCTTTGAAACACTGCCGGATTTTCTGACGGCAATCGTTGCGCGCTTCTTCGCGCAGGGATAATGGCGCGAAGGGAGGCGCCACACGGGCGGCGAGATCGTCATGAAAACGCCCGCTTACCATCGCGACAAGTGCCGCCGCGATGGTGGCCTGGTGCCCGCGGCCTGCGGTGTCAGAGATTTCCCCTGTTCTCTTGCTCAGGGGGCCTCATGCAACCATGCGGAGGAACTGGCGCAGCCGGTCCGATTTCGGATTGCTCATCATGTCGGAGGGCGCGCCGCGCTCTTCGACCAGGCCCTGATGCAGGAAGACCACCTCGGAAGAGATATCCCGCGCCAGCGCCATTTCATGGGTGACAAGGATCATGGTGCGGCCCTCGGCAGCAAGCCCTTTGATCACCTGGAGCACTTCCTGCACCAGTTCCGGGTCAAGCGCCGAGGTCGGCTCGTCAAAGAGCATGACCTCGGGATTCATCGCCAGCGCGCGCGCGATGGCTACGCGCTGCTGCTGCCCGCCGGAAAGGCGCGAGGGATAGCTGTCTTTCTTTTCGCGGATACCGACCTTTTCAAGCAGTTGCTCGGCCTCGGCCACGGCCTGATCGCGCGACAGGCCCAACAGGTGGCGCGGCCCTTCGATGATGTTTTCCAGTACTGTCATATGCGCCCAGAGATTGAAGTTCTGGAACACCATGCCAAGGCGCTGGCGGACCAGTTCCAGCTGCCTGCGGTCGGCGCGCGGCATCCTGCCCTTGACGGGCCGGGCGCGGATCACCTCATTGCCGACGATAATTTCGCCGCTGTCCGGGGTTTCGAGATAATTGATACAGCGCAAAAGCGTGCTTTTCCCGGACCCGCTTTGCCCGATCAGCGAGATGACATCACCGCGCCTTGCCTCGAGGCTGACACCTTTGAGGACTTCGAGCGGGCCGAAACTCTTGCGGATATCCCTGACCGCAAGCGCGATATCATTGGCCATCTTGTTTAATCCTTTCCGCAGCGCGCGGTTTGGCCCATCGCCCGGTCATCGGGCGCGATAGCTGGTTGCTTTGCGCTCAAGCAGTGTCGTGAGCTGCGTGAGGATGAGAACGACGACGAAATAGATGATCGCGGCTGCGATCAGCGGCTCGAGGATCATCATGGTTTCGCGCTGCAGCGCGCGGGCAGTGCCAAGCACTTCCATGATCGTGACCGTCGAGGCGAGCGAAGTCGCCTTCAGGAGGATGATCACATCGCTGGCCAGAACCGGCAGCGCCGCATGGAAGGCCTGCGGCAGCGTGATGCGGCGGAAGATGCGCCCCGGGCTCATGCCGATGGCACGGGCGGCCTCGATCTGGCCTTTGGGCACCGCAAGAATGGCACCGCGCAGCACTTCGGCATTGTAGCAGGCCTGGCTGATGGTCAGCACAAGGATCGCATACCAGATCGCATTGCGCAGATAGGGCCAGAGCCAGGAATGGCGCACCCAGGTTCCGGGCAGCAGTTCGCCCAGCCCGTAATAGACCAGATAAAGCTGCACGAGGAGCGGCGTGCCCCGCATCACAAGACCCAGCGTGAACGAGGGCCAGACAAGGATCCGGTAGCCCGAAATCCGGGCAAGTGCCAGGATGATGCCGAAGAACAGGCCGAGCGTGCCCGCAACCGCCGTCAGCATCAGCGTAAGCGGCAGCGCCTTGATCAGGGGCGGCAGAAACTGAAGAATATCGCTGATCATCAGAAGCCCCTTCCCACGCGCTTTTCGATGCGATGGATGATCGCCATGGAAACCAGCGAGATGAGGAGGAAGGCAGCGGCGACCACGCTGTAGAAGAGCCCGTATTCCTTGGTCACCCCGGCGGCGCGATAAGCGGTAAAGAGCAGCTCGTTGAAGGTGCCAAGCACGGCCACGACCGCGCTTTCCTTGGTGATGGCAAGCCAGAGATTGCCCAGGCCCGGCACCGAATGGCGCAGCATCTGCGGCAGCACGATGCGGCGAAACAGCAGCGCGCGCGGCATGCCGATGGCCTCGGCCGCCTCGGTCTGGCCCTTTGGCACCGCGAGGATGCCGGCGCGCATCACCTCGGTCATGAAGGCGCCATTGACGAAGGCCAGTGCGACGACCGCAGCCCAGAACCCGCTGAATTCAAACCTGTCACTGACCAGCCCAAGGCTCTTCAGCAGCTTTTCAGCCCCGCCGACCAGCGAGAAATAGACGATCAGGATGACCAGAAGCTCGGGCAGAGAGCGCACAATTGTCGTATAAGTATTGGCAATGCCGCGCAGAATGCGGCGCGCGGAGAGTTTGCTCAGGGCCGCCAGAAGTCCGATCGTAAGCGACAGCGCATAGGCAATCACCGATACGACGATCGTCATCATGAAGCCATGCAGAAGCTGGTCGCCCCAGCCGGCATCACCCCAGCCGAGCAATTCCCATTTTGAGTCCATCGACCTGTATTCGCCTTTGCAGAAAAATGGGGCAGCGCCGTCCGGCCCTGCCCCGTAAGATTGGCTTACTCACGACCCCATTTGGTCAGGATCTCTTTCGCGGTGCCGGCCTCGAGGAGTTTTTCAAGGGCGGTATTCACCTTGTCGAGGGTCTCGGCATCGCCCTTGCGCACGGCATAGGCCACACCTTCGCCAAGGACAATATTGTTGGGCAGGCGCATCTTGGTTTCATAGTCCGCGCCATCGGCAGAGGTCAGGAAGTCTTTGCCGTAATCGCTGTCCACAACGATGTAATCGACGCGGCCCGCCATGAGATCCGAAATCGCATTATCGGCATTATTGTAGTTCTGGGTGCCATTGCCGGGCAGGTAAGCCGCGATGTAATTCGCCTGAATCGTTGCGGCCTGAACGCCGAAGATGACGCCATCAAGACCTTCCGCCGACAGCACCTCGCCCTCGCCATTCGGATCCTTGACCAGTGAAAGCGGGCGGCTGTCTGCTTTGGCGCCGATGACATCGGTCTGGGCGTAGACATAGGGCGTGCTGAAATCGACAACTTCGCGACGCTTGTCGGTGACCGAGAACGCGCCAACGATGAAGTCGAACTTTTTCTCCTGGAGGGCGGGGATCAGCGCTTCCCAGGTCATCTGGCGGATTTCGCAGCCTTCCGGGATATCGGCGCAAAGCAGATTGGTCAGCTCGGCCTCGATACCGACCCAGGTGCCCGAGGAATCGAACGAGGTCATCGGCATATAGGGCTCGGGGCTGACGCCAAGGCGCAGCGGTTCGGCATGGGCGGCGGTCGAAACCGCCGCGAGGACTGCCATGGAGAGGAGGGTCTTTTTCATCATCGTTCCCTGTCAGGAGTTGGGGGTGGTTTGTCTTTTAATTATTTTTTGGGATCAAACCAGCGCAGAGACATACAGGACAGCCCCGCATCCACTTTGCCGATCTGGGTCGTGTCGATGGCGACGACAGTCAGACCCTCGGCGGTCAGCAGGTCGATGGTGCGCGGGAATGTCTTGCCCACCAGCACCACGTCATTGACGCGCAGCGCATTGGCGGCGGCTTCTTCGCCCTCTGGCACGATCAGGGTGCGCAGTCCCGCAAAGACCCCCGAGGCCGCCAGCCGGCCGGTCGAAAGCACCAGGTCATCGCCAACGAGCGAGCAGTCGGTCTTGAAATGCAGCACGCCTTCGGGCGTGGCGACGATGGAGGATTTGAGACCAAGCTGCGTCAGACAATCCTGCAGCGCCTCGGCCCCCTTGCGGTCGGTCCTGGCCGAGAGGCCGATCATCACCTGGTCCGGTGTGGTCAGGATATCGCCGCCATCGGCATAGCCACCCTCGGCCAGTTCCAGCACGGTCGCGAATTTCTCGCGCAGGACCGGCGCGATATGCTGGGCCTCGCGCATCCGGGTCTCGGCGCCCGGGCGCAGGATCACCGCGCCTTCGGAAAACACCAGCGCAGGGTCTTCGACGAAAACGGAATCCGGGAATTCTTCCAGCGCGGGCAGAAGCGTGACCTCGCAGCCGGCATCGGTCAGCGCCGCGATATAGGCCTCATGTTCCGCCTTCACGCCCTCATAGGTCGGGTTGCCGGTATCCACCGCCCGCAGGCCATTCACAATCGAGCGCGACGGCGCGCGCAGAATGACCGAGTTGAAACGGTAAACGGGGGTCGTGGTCATGGAAGTCACCTGAAGATGGGGCCGGGATAAGGGCCGAAAGGAAGTCCCGCAGCGGGGGGTGCAGTTTCTGCCCGGCGGCCATAGTGCCGCCGGGCAGTTTCGGTTGTGACCTACCTGGTTCGGCGGGTAAGATGAAGCCCCGCGATGGTGCAGCGCACCGATCCCCCGGCCCGTTCAATCGTTGGAATATCCAGCGCGACAATCGGGGTCGAGGTTTCGATCAGATCGATCTGCTGCTGCGAGAGGCTTTCGCGGGCGGTGGTGGACATCACAAGGATTCGCCCGGATTCTCCGCTCAACTCCAGCGCATTGCCTGCAAAACGGGCAATCTGCTCTTCGCTGATGTCGATCACCTCGCGTCCGGTATCGCGCAGACGGTTCGCAATCTCGTCGCGCCGCGCTTCGTCCGTGATCAGTGACAGGCCGACAAGCGCGTAATCGGTCGCGATGCACATCAGCACATTGGTGTGGTAGATCGCCACGCCATGCCGGTCCGCCGCGGCGAATACCATCGGCTCAAAGTTGAAATGCGTGCAGAACCGTTCCAGCGCGATGGGATTGGTGCGCTCGGACTGGACGGCATAGGCCACCCGGTCGATATGGTCGAGAACCATGGCTCCGGTGCCTTCCAGAAACAGCCCGTCAGGTTCCAGCCCGGAATAGTCGATCACATCCTGAACGCGGTATTCGGCTTTCAGCATCTCGATGATATCGGCCCTGCGTTCACGCCGGCGGCTGGGGGCCTTCATCGGATAGATCGCCAGATGGCCGCCGGCATGGGTCGAGAACCAGTTGTTCGGAAAGACGGAATCCGGGGTGTCCTGGCCCTCATCCTCAAACAGATGCACCCGGACACCATGGCCCCGCAGGGTCTCGACCGCGCGGGTGATTTCCTGATGCGCCAGACCGGAGAGATCGACCGCCGCCTCTTCCATTTTCTGGAACACATTGTCCGAGGCGGTTTCTGTATTCACCGTGAAACGATGCGGCCGGATCATCACCACATCGGAAGGCGCCTGGACCGAGGTGCGGATCGCCTTCATTTTGCGGCACCCTGCGCAGCGGTCCCGGCGATACGCCCCATCATGCCATAGAGATCTCGGGTGTCATCGGGATCGGCCAGCAGGTCCAGATCCTCTTTAAAGTCAGTATCCCGGATCCTGTCGCGGATATAGCGGACAGCGCTGAAATCTTCGATAGCGAAGCCCACGCTGTCAAAAAGCGTGATCTGGCGGTCAGACACCCGGCCCGGGCGCTCGCCGTTCAGTACCTGCCAGAGCTCGGTCACCGGGAAATCTTCGGGCATCTGCTGGATCTCGCCCTCGATCCGGGTCTGGGGCGGAAACTCGACGAACACATCCGAACGGGTGAGGATCGCGGCGGCCAGTTCGGTCTTGCCGGGACAATCGCCGCCGATCGCGTTGATATGCACCCCGTCACCAACCAGGTTATCGGTGAGGATCGTGGCATTTTGCTTGTCAGCCGTGCAGGTGGTGATGATCTGCGCGCCAAGGACAACCTCTTCGACGCTTTTGCATTCGGTGATCCTGAGGCCGGTCGCCGCAAGATTGCGCGCGGTCTTGGCGGTGGCCGCAGGGTCGATATCGTAAAGCCTCACCTCTTCGATCCCGCAAATGGTCTGCATGGCGATGGCCTGGAATTCGGCCTGGGCGCCATTGCCGATCAGCGCCAGCACGCGCGCGTCTTTCGGCGCCAGCAGCCGCGCCACCATGGCTGAAGTCGCCGCCGTGCGCAGCGCGGTCAGAAGCGTCATCTCGGTCAGAAGGAGCGGATAGCCGGTCTCGACATCCGAGAGCACGCCGAAGGCCACAACGGTTTGCAGGTTGCGCTGCAGATTGACCGGGTGGCCGTTCACATATTTGAAGACATAATTCACATGATCCGAGGTCGGCATCAGTTCGATCACGCCGCCTTCGGAATGCGACGCGACGCGCGGCGCTTTTTCAAAGCTCTGCCAGCGTCGGAAATCCTGTTCGATATAATCGACAAGCTCTGTCAGCAGGCGCGGCAGGCCGATGCTGGTGATCAGGCGCGCCATGTTCTCAACGCTGACAAAGGGCACAAGCGCCCGACCGGACGGGACTGTTTTTTGCATCTTTTTCTCCTTGGTCGAGGCGGGCTCAGGACCGTGAGCAAAAGTGTCCGACAGAGCAATATACAAATAAAATGCTATAATCCGGCATTATTCTGGATTATTTTGATCACATCTTATAGTGATGTTGCAAATATCGTCAGGAAGCGGATGGCAGGACACGATCAGGCGAAACTCGTTTTCGATGAATTGGACCGCAAGCTGATCAGCTTTCTGCGCGCCGATGGACGTGCGCCGTTCTCGAAGCTTGCCGATGCACTTGGGGTTTCGCGGGGGACGGTTCAGAACCGCCTGGACCGGCTTCTCAGCGCGGGCGCGATTCTTGGTTTCACAATCCGCGTGCGCGAGGATTACGAAAGCGGCTCGTTCCGCGCGATCATGATGATCGAAGTGGTGGGGAAATCGACCTCACAGGTGATCCGCAAGATGCGCGGTCTGCCGGCGGTGGTGGCGTTGCATACCACCAATGGCGGCTGGGATCTCATCGCCGAGATCCGCGCCGACAGCCTGTCGCATTTTGACGAGCTCTTGCGCGAGATCCGCATGATCGACGGCGTGCTGAACAGCGAGACCAGCCTGATGCTCAGTTCGGTCAGCGGCTGAGAGACCTCAGCGCCCCGCCGGCGCACAGGCCCGCAGCGCGGCCACGAGGTCATGAAAGCGGTCCCCCTGCACGATCACATGATCGCGCATCGCCATGGCGGCCGCCTCGCCCTCCCCGGCCCGGATTGCCACCAGGATCGCATCATGTTCACTCCATGATCGCGGGATCCGGTTGCGCACCCGCAGCTGCATCCGCCGGTAGGGCTGCAGCATCGCGTGCAGCCGCTCCGTTTCCTGCTGCAAAAACGCATTATGGGTGGCGCGGAAGATGGCGTGGTGGAACAGCGAATTATGCCGGTAATAGCCCTCGGCATCGCCCGCTTCGGCCAGGGCCCCGCATTGCCGGTGCAGCGCCTCTAAAGCCGCGAGCTCCGGGGCGGTGATCCGCCGCGCCGCAAGACGGCAACAGCTGGCCTCGGCCTCGGCCATGGCTTCGAACCGCTCGGCCAGCTCTTCCACCGACCAGGAGCTGACATAGGTGCCGCGCTTGGGCATCACCCGCACCAGGCCCGAGGCCTCCAGCTGATGCAGCGCTTCGCGGACCGGGGTGCGGGAACAGTCGAACTCGCGTTCCAGCGCCTCAGGATCGAGACGCGAACCCGGGGCGTGAATGCCTTCTACAATGGCATTTTCCAGAGCGTTCCTGATCCGATGTGCATTGGAGATACCGGACATCCAACCCCTCATTCTCTTCGCCGGATGCTAGCCGCTTCGCCGGTGCTAATCCATCCACAGATTTGTTATATACAACATATTACATAATAGATATATCACTGCCAGGACATAAGCACCCGAAAATCATGTCATGTCCAGAACCGGATCTGCTTCGTCCCGTCCCCCGCGCCGGTCCCGACAATCTGGCAGAGCTGCGGTATTTAGATATAACGACATGTTTTTCCAATGGATTATTACCTCTCTCAGCTTGTTCCGGCATGCCCCTGCCTGAGGCCGCGACGACGCAGCAGCAGGTCGTGGGCCTGAACCGTAAGCATCCCCAGAAGCACAAGGGCGCCGCCAAAGAGGAAGTCCGGCGTCAGATGTTCGCCCAGCAGCAGCGCACCTGAGATTACACCGAAGACGGGCGTCATGAGGCTGAGAACTCCGAGGCGGGAGGACGGATAGACCTGAAGGAGGCGGAACCATATCATAAAGCTGACAGTGCAGATGATTATGGTCTGAAACCCAAGATTTACGAAATCGCCTGCGCGGGGCTGCATATCGAGGCGTCCGTTCATTGCGCTGAATGCAAGGGCCACAATGCCCGCGACGAAAAGCTGGTTTGTCAGCGTCTGGGACGGAGGCGCATTGGCAAGGCGTGAGGTGCGTATAACGACCGTCGTCAGGCCCCAGGCAATACCGGCACCAAGGCCAAGCAGGTCTCCGACAATCATCGACGGCGCAAGGGGCTGATTGCCGCGCAGCTCTGGCAAAAGGAAGATTGCCGCCACTCCGGTGAAGGTTATCGCCACCCCCAGCCACTGAACGCGCGCCATTCTCTCATCCGGCTGGGCAAAATGCAGCCCGATGGCGGCAAAGATCGGCCCGGTATAAAGGAATACCCCGATATGCGATGCCGTGGTCCAGCGCAGCCCCTCGGCCACCAGCAGAAACTCCAGCGCAAAGAGCGTGCCTGCCAGCAGGCCCGGGCCCAGGAAAATGCGGGGCAGCCAGCGGTCGCGGCGGACAAGTCGGCTGATGGCGAAGACAAGGGCTGCCGCCATGGCGGAGCGCAGCCCGATCTGCAGCATCGGGTCGATGCCGGGGGCTGCAAGTTTCATCGCAGTCTGCTGCAGGCCCCAGGCGAGGCAAAGCAGGATCATCAGCCCAAAGGCCGTAAGGTCAATCGGTCGTTTCATGGAAGGGGCCGTTCGTTAAAGCACTTGCCTTGTCTACCCCTGGCGATATTGGTGCATATAGTGATTATCCGCCATTCCATTCCGGGAATCTGCCAATCATGCAACCGCCGCATCTCCGCCAGCCGCCGGGACATGTCACCCTGCCAGCGCCGATCTGGTTTCGGGTCGAAGCCATGCCGGATAACGGAACTTATCCTTTCATGCGACACCCCTGGGGGGAGTTCGTCTATTCCTATAGTGGCGTGACCGAGTTGCGAACCGGCGGCCAGGTGCTGCTGGCGCCGCCTCATATGGCCTTCTGGATCCCTGCAGGGGCCGATCAGGTCGGATATAATCGCAAGGCCACGGTGCATGTTTCGATCTATATCGATCACTCCCTTTACGCCGGAATGCCAAGGGTACCGGTTTCTCTGCGCGTGACGCCCTTGCTCCGGGCAATGCTCGACCGGCTGGAACCGGCCTCTTTCGATGACACACCACAGCAAGCGAGACTGCTGCGCGTGATGGTCGACGAGATGGAGCGCTGTCCGGTGACGCAGAGCTTCCTGCCCGACAGCGACGAGCCCGCTTTGAAACGACTGCTGGCCGCGTTGCACGACACTCCATCGGATCGGAGAAGCACCGCCACACTTGCCCGATCTTTCGGGCTGAGTGAACGGACGCTGCTTCGGCTTTGTAAACGGGATCTGGGAATGTCTCTGACTGAATGGCGCAACCGGCAGCGTGCGGTTCGCGCCATCGCAATGCTGCAGGAGGATGTAAGCGTCGAGACCATCGCACTTGATCTTGGCTATGCGACCGCCTCTGCCTTCATCGCCATGTTCAAAGGGATTATGGGGGATAGCCCTGCACGATATGTTGGGCGGTAGCGCAGGCCTTAGCCACGCCTGAAGTCGCGCGGCTGGCTTTTTGGGCAATGGCCGAAACAGCGGCCAAAGCCGCCCTGGGGCAAACGATCCATAGGACGGAAGCGAAGATGGATCTGCACAGTGGCGTTTCAGACAGAGACAGCGATGCCTGGTGCTGTCGGGCACGGAGCCTTGCCGGCGCTTCTGGGTTTCGGTGGTCACAAGGCCCGCAATGGTATTTTCATCGCCGCTGCGCGTCAGCGCTCACGTTGGAAAACCTGCGCCCCTGATGCTGAATTTCCCCGCATCCCTGGCCGCAGAATGGATGACGGGTTTCTTCCTGGACGCCTTATACTCCGCTGACTGTACGCAAAACCTGGCGTTCCCGGTTTGGTGCCCGGTTATGGTGCCCGATTATGGTGCCCGATTATGGTGAATGTCGCCATGCCTCGCCGCCACAGGAAGGTCTGCCCCCCGCGCCCCGCGCTGCTGATTCATATCGCGACCTTCCTGTGCAGGCAGATGCCGCTGCGCGGGTCTCGAACCGGCAGTCAGGAAGCCACCTGGCAGGATCTGATCTGCGACCGGCTTCACTTGCCGTTGACCAGTCTGCGGCAATCTGCGATTTCCTGCGCCCGATCTCTAGTGAGGGCATCATGCAAGAGAAACCAGGCGACTGCGCCGAGCAGGAATTGCTGACCCTGATCCAAAAGCTCCATGCCGAATTAGGCCCGGTCCCTCGCATCCGCCTGTCGGTCGTTGGGCGCGGGCGCGGACTCGACGTGGCGCGGTTGCTGGTCGGGCTGAAAGCGGCAGGCCTGGTCGAGGAATATGAGACAAGGCCGGGCTGGTTCGGCTGGCTCCTTGGCAGGCGGCGCGAGATGGTGCTGCGGCCGCTGACGGTGCCAGTGGAATCACCTGCGCCGAATCCCGGACTGATAGAGGACGATGCGTCGCAGGAGACCGGCGAAACACCGGCTGAGCATTTGGATCCGGTCCCGCAGACAGCCGGGGCCGCGGCGGAGGCTGCCGTGCCGGAACCGGAACCCGCGCTGGTTGCTGAACCGGTGCCCGACCCCACACCGATAACGCCGGTGGCCTCCCCAGAACCCGATCCCCGGCCTGCCGCCAGGGCCATCGAGGCACCGCATCCTGTTCAGGCATCAGTTCAGACCCGTCCGCGCCCGGTGCCTGCCGGCTATGCAGATGATATCGGCGGCGTGCCGATGGCGGTCCAGGTCGCACAGCTGAGCGCATCGCTCGACCCTGATCTGCTGGAAGGGCTGCGGGATTTCCTCGTCACCCTGGGCATAGAGCTGACCTCCGCCGGCGAGGCGCTTGTCGCGGATCGCCTGAACCGTGGCGCGCCAGCGGGTGACGCACTTATGCAGCTTGTGCTTTTCGCCTTTGCCCATATGGCGCGGTTCGACGAGATCTCTGCCAGCCCCGCAGATCCGGCCGAGCTGCGCGACTATACCCATGCCGTTCTGACCGAACTGGAACGGCTGCGCGATGCCGGTGAGATCAGTGAAGCCCGCTTTCACCAGGACAGTCACGAGATCCTGATCCTCGCCGACAGCAATGCCCACCGCGCAGCGCTGATCGAGAGGCTGTTCATGGATCCTTTCGGCGGTATGGCCCCGCCCGCGCTGCTCCCTGCCGAGCTGCGCGGTGTCGAGGAGTTTGAGGAAGACGATACCTTCAGCTGAATGACGCCCGAGCTTCTCTTCGGACTTACCAGCCCCCCATCGGAACCCCGCCCGCCTTCGTGCGGGCGGTGGCATTTCAACGCTCTGTAAAAGACACGAACCCCATTGAAATCAGTTGAGAGAATACCGGGATTCGATGCCTGGTTGCCCGGGTCCTATCGCATTTACCAGATCTTCCGGATCAACCGCCCCCCGGATATGCAGCACCGCCGACACGCCCCCTTCTGCTCCAGCCTTAGAAGCGCGGTTGTCCATCATAAGCGGCATGTTTTGCGTCATCGATCACAAAGCCAAATCGCCGCATGTAACAATCTGAGTATGGCACCATAAACCGCATGCTGCCCATCACTTGGTGCGATCACTTCGGGGAAGCCGGGATGATGCTCAGGCTGGAAGGCGGCGATTGCGAATGCGCGCGTGATCTTGCCAGCCTGGCGAGGCCCCTACAAAACGGCCTCTGTCTTTTCAGCAGTGCTTCCTGTGAACAAGCCTTGCAGATACTCAAAGCCATGGAAGATTTACGAAATAATCAGGCCTGATCCTCAGTGACGACGCTGCAGCGCAGATTGCACCCGTATCCATAGGCCACAGCCCGTTCCAATGGCACCATAAGCCGGCTTGCGATATAGACGGCGAGGAACCTTGACGGTGCAACAACGCGCAATGTTCCATCGTGACCGGGCTCGCCGCCCTTCAGCTGGCTGAACCAGGCCGCATAAGTGCCCGGCTGATCGGCCGCCAGTCGCGCCAGAACCTTGTCCCATGGCGCCGAATTCGGCAGCGCCACAGGTCGGGTTCCGAAATCGACCTGCACCACTTTGGGCGAACTCACCTCCGCCGCAGCCTGCGCTTCTTCGGGCGCGATGTGGCGCGCGGACATGCGCGCGTCATAATCAGGCCCGACACTGGCCCAGCCCGGCGCGGTCTGGCGGTAGATCTCTGCCCGGCACAAACGATAGGAGGCCACCCTGCCCCGCACACCTGGCCGTTTGATCTCAAGCAATCCGGCGTCGATCAGCCTGCGTGTCTCGCGCTTGGCCGTGCGCTGATCCACCGACCAGAGCGCGGCCATCTCGCGCTGCCCGATCGTGACCTCATCCGCCGCCCAATTATAGCGCGCCGTGACCAGCGCAATCAGCCGCATCATAGTCGCCTGGCGGCTGCCACCGGCAGAAAGGCCATTGACGGCCATTGCTGTCAGAAGATCATATTTCTCACTTCCAGCCCCCGGGCCGGTCAATCGGTGACTTTGCATGATACTGCCCATCTGCCGGATTTGTTCCGATTCCCTCTTGGATCTCAAACTGACACGATCCCGTTATTTGTCAAATGCTTTTCGAAGACGGGATTTTACCCCTATCAAGAAATTTTAAAGAAATCAGGTATCTTAGGTATAGGGTGCCATCCTGAGTGTCACCCTATCTCGCCTCAGGTGTCACCAAATTCTGGATTGTCCTGGGCCTCCTGTCACCAAATATAGAGTTTGCTCGTAAAGCCAGCGCTTTCTTGAGCGAATCGGCGCAAAGAACGGGAATTTGCGCTTTTCCTGTTTGGAACAATCTGAAATTCGCGCTATTCACGTTCTAACGAACAACAACGCGAGTTTCAGATGCGCGATTACAGCTATTTGCAGGACATGAACGAGCGCAGCCTTGCGCAACAGGCTGCAGTGCGTCGGGCGACCTTTTCACCATCAGAGGTGAAAACGCTGCGGCCGTTCTCGATCTGGGAGATTTCAACCTTCATGTTCGATGTGCCTGCTGACACGTTGCGCAAGAAGCTGGCCGAAGATCCCTCGCTGCCACAGGGGACGGTCGAGGATGACGGGCGGCAGCGCTGGTTCTCGCTGCAAGAGATCAATGAGCTGCGGCGGCGCATCCGCTTTCGGGGCCGCGCAATGTTGCCCGAGCGTCCAAAAGGCCGCGCGCTGAGAGTTGCCGTATCGAACTTCAAGGGCGGGGTCGGCAAGACTGTCGTGGCGCAGCACCTGGCGAATGCGGCGGCGCTGGATGGCTACCGCGTGCTGGTGGTCGATTTCGATCCGCAGGCCACGCTGACACATTCGATGGGTCTGGTTGAGGTGAAAGAGTGGAACACGGTCTGGGGCATCATGTGCCGTGATCTGTGCCGCGAGGCCGACCGCATCATGGAAACCTATGACGACCCGGCAGACTGCCCCTACCCCGCCGCAGATGAGCTGCCGAAAGATGTGCAGGAAATCGGCCTGATGCGGGCGCAGGATTTCATTCAGAATACATCCTGGCCAACAATCGACATCATCCCCTCATGCGCCAATGCGGCTTTTGTTGAATTCGCGAGCGCCCAGTATCGCTCTCTGCACAAGGCCTGGTCGTTCTTTGGCTGTGTCGCGCGCTACCTCGATGAACTGCCGGAAGACCAGTATGACCTTGTGATCTTCGACTGCCCGCCCGCCATCGGTTATCAGTCGCTGAACGCGGCTTTTGCGGCAGATGTGCTCTACATCCCGTCGGGGCCGGGGTACTGGGAATATGACTCGACCACGTCTTTCCTCGGCCAGCTGGGGGATGCGCTGCAAGAGATCAGCGTCGGCTTTGAGAAGATCGCATCGGATGCAGGGATCACCCTGCCCAAGGCTTTCCTCGATATACGGCTTCTGATGACACGGTTTGAGAGCGCCAACCCTTTGCATACCGCGATGCTGGAGGCGTTCCGCAATGTGTTCGGTGCGGATGTTTGCCAGAACCCGATTGAGATGACCCGCGCCGTCGAGCAATCCGGCAGGTTCCAGATGTCGGTCTACGAACAGGACTACCGTGAGATGACCCGCGAGACCTGGAAACGTGCCCGGCTGTCTTTTGACAATGCCTATCAGGAATTCAAGCTTACCGTTCTTGCGGCCTGGAAGGCCCGCAATACCGCAAAGGAGGCGAGGAAGTGACCAGTAAGGGCAATCGTTTCGGGATCTCTCCGGCGGATCTGCCAACCACTCCAGGGCGGCGCAGCCGTGAGCCGGGCCCGATGGGCGTCGCGGTGCGCGAGAGCGCGGCCAGCGCACAAGAGGCCAGCGAGGGTCTGATTGAGCAGCGCCGCCAGAATGCGACGGATGCCAAAGAGCTGCGGGCGGCACGGGAAGAGGGCAGGGTGCTGGTGGCGTTGCCGCTGGACCAGATTGCCAGTGATGCGCTGCCGCGTGACCGGCTTGATCTGGATATGGTGGCCATCGGCGACGAGATGGATGAGCTGAAGGCCTCGCTGCGCGAGCGGGGCCAGCGGGAACCGGTCGAGGTCTTTATCGACGCCTCCGGGGCCTATCAGCTCAAGACCGGCTGGCGCCGACTGACCGCATTGCGACAGCTGTCAACGGAAACCAGCGATCCGCGCTTTGCGACCATCCTGGCCCGCGTGACAGTCGCTGGCCCTGACCGGGCAGAGCTTTATGTCGATATGGTGGAAGAGAACGTCATCCGGCAAGATCTGACTTTTGCGGAAATGGCGCAGATTGCTGTGCAGCTGGCACAGGACCCGCAGGCCGGGATCAATGGCACGGATGAGGCGGTGTCGCGGCTGTTCCGGTCGCTGCACAAGGTCAAGCGCGCCTATATCCGCAGCTTTGTCACGCTGGTCAGCAGCCTCGGTGATGCGCTCGTCTTTCCCAAGGCGGTGCCGCGCGACCTTGGTGTGGATGTCGCGCGCCGTCTTGTGTCTTTGGGTGAGGATAGCGTGGCCGATCTGCGTGGCAGGCTTGCCGCTGTTTCATCCGCAGAGGATCAGACGGCGGTGCTGCGATCCTTTCTGGGTGCGCCAGACGGCGCGCGCGCGCGGCTTTCGCAGCCCCAGGCCGCGGAGCGCCAGAAGTTTGAGTTCCACGTCGGCGAGTCGAAAGTTACGGCGCGAAAAGGAGAGTTCCGGATCAAGGCGGCAGTCGATTTTGCGTCAGTCGAGCGTCGTGTGCTGGAGCGGGCGGTAAAGGCGTTTCATGCTGCACTTTCCTCCGGGGATTGATCCGGGGGCAGGGTGCGAAGCGAGTTCGGCGATCTGTGCGGGCGGCCTTCTGGTCGCCCGCTTTATTTGTTACCGACCGGTAACCTGGATCTGCGCTCAGGTTACCGGTCGGTAACGCAAGGGCAGGGCGGGGGGGGCGGTGCCGAGGCGAACCCTGCCCTTTATGCTCCGCAGGGGGCGCAGCTGCCCTCAGGCAATAATGACAGCCACGCGGCCACGTCAGGGTGTGCTGCATCTGGACGGCGCGCGCCGAAAGTGCTCCGGGGCTGATCTGACGAGATGTGGTGGATGATGTAAGCGCAATTGACCTTGTCGCTCCGGGGGCAGGGAGGGGAGCACAAAAGCACGACATCTGGTCTGGCAGGCTTGCAGGTAAACGACACACGGTGGCCCATCGGATAGCGGTCCTGCGCGACCACTCCTGATCTGCCCCGGGGGAGTCCCTCGTGCATAGGGGTAGCCCGTGGGTTTGATAGGCACAGGTTTCGGGTGTGGCAAGCGTGCCGGGCGTGCGGCCATCAAGCAGCTCAACCGCCCGCTACGATTCTGTTGGGGTCTGGCTGCGCAGCGAGGACTGCGGCCTGGCCTGGCTGTCGTCGTATCGCCGCAGGGCCCGCGTGTAGCGGGCATAACGAGGCTGCTCAAGATATCTTCGTTGTGGCATTCGTCGCGCAAACTTCCGTTGAACGACACAGTCTAGCCATTCTGCTGCGGCTTGCCGGGGTGGATGTGGCGCCATCCGACGCCGTTGTGGTTCGCCTATTTCAGGATCACCCGGCTGGTGAACCCGGTGCCATTGTCAGAGAAATTGCAGTCGGGCCTGCCATGGATCCGGACCAAGGCATCAATTTCCCGCGCCACCCTTGCGCTCGAGATGCTGGCGTCGGCGATAAGTGCCAGCTTGCGCCCGCAACACCGCGTCCCAAGATTGCATCGGCGTCGTCAGGGCCTTACCGGCAGAGCGTTCAGCACGATATTGTCGGGCATGACAGCCGCCGCCAGACGCGTCAGCCTGGTGTATTTCTCCTCCGGCTGCCTCAGCCTTTTCATGTCTCTCAGGTCCATCCCGCCATGGCCGGAATCCAGCTTGCAGAACGTCGCAGGGCAGAGCCCATGCTGCAGCACAGTTAAGCCCTGGCCAACCCGCCTGATGATCCGTGATCATCCCGATCACCAGCGCTTCGGTGAAACGGCTTTGCTGCATCTCATCTGTTCCTTCACCTTGGGCAGGCGCAATATCAGTCTGAGAGGATTTCAGGCGGGCAGGTCAGCATGAATAACAAATAGCTGAGAGGCCGTCAGAATAGGTCACAAAGAGGGCAAAGAAGATTCGCACCCTTGGGGAGGTGCGTACATCGTCGACGCCGCGCCCTTGATGGAAAGATATCCGATAATGCAAGATTATAGGATGTTAGATAAAAGTGACGAGCGCGGCGGATATTTTAATGATAGATAGCATAAAGCGCCGATTAATGCGAGCTTTCCTATGTGGTCCTGGCCTGAAAACCTCATCAGAACGCCCAAAGACTTCCGGCTCAGCTGGATCCGATCATCCGCTGTGAGGAGCCGGTTGGATCCTGTGGCGCAAACGACTTGCGTTATCCGCGTAGCGGCGATTTCTGACCTTGAAGGACGTCGAGAGGGCGAGGCGCAACTTCGGGATGCCTTCGCCCTGCGCAATCCGGCGATAATCCCGGCCCCGCCAGACGGATCCTCACCGGCTGGCGTGCACTTGGCGAGGTGCGGGCGCTGAGCTCGGCGGAGTGGCCTGCGCGCTTGCCTGATCTCGCTCTCATGGTGGTGGTCATGCTCCTGCCAGAAGATGCGGGTGCAGTCCCGGCTACACCAGGCTTCGCGTTTCTCAGGGCAGGAGGTCTCGGTCACATCTGTCGGACCACATGCCTCTGGCCGCTTCGCATGAGGTTCAGCAGGGAATGCGTTTCGTCATATGTTTCGGAAAATCCGACGGCGGTGTCTCGCACTCAGAGAAATGGTTCGGCCGCCCCGCCAATGCCGTTTTGATGGAGGGTTATGACGGGGTAATGGTGATCGCAGAGGCGATCCGGGCGCAGAATCCGACCGATCCCGAAGCGATCAAGGCAGGCCTGCGCGACCTTGAATGGGAGGGCCCGCGCGGCGTGATCAGCTTCTCGTCCGAGACGGATCCGGCATGGAAATACAAGCACTGGCACGGTGACAGATACATGCCATCCAGTATACCGAACCGGGCCAGTCGTACAGCGATGGCGCCGTCCTCTGGCCCGAGGCTAAGAAGGCCGTGAAAGAAGCGCTCCTGAAGCCCTGAGCCGATCAGCCATCTCGCCGTTCCCTCCGGGGGCGGCTTTGATGTTGCCGAGGCGCAGGCGGCAGATGAGGCTTTCGTCACCTCCGCTTCTTCCTTCGTGCTGCCGGTGATCGAGTTCGACGGTCAGCGTTTGCCCGCCTGTCAGCCCCGGCCCCGCAACACGGCGCCTTCGCGAAATCCATATCGAGGAAGCAGGCAGGGCGGCCATATGCTGCTCTGGCCCGGCGGTGCCGTCGCGCGGGGAGATCAGTCTGGCAAAAGCAGTCCTGATCCGTTGCGGCGCAGGGCCGCTGACAGTTCCGCCGCCGGTTCGCGATCTGTGATGAGCGAAAGCCCGTCATGCCACCGGTCAAGCAGCACAAGCGCCCGCTTTTCAAACTTGC
The DNA here is from genome assembly GCF_058313095.1 of Pseudogemmobacter sp. TB195. NCBI lineage: Bacteria > Pseudomonadati > Pseudomonadota > Alphaproteobacteria > Rhodobacterales > Paracoccaceae > Pseudogemmobacter > Pseudogemmobacter sp. TB195. The sequence continues at coordinate 72,650 of NZ_JBZEGG010000025.1, read as the reverse complement.
TGTGATCGGCCAGCACATAAGAGCGGCCCGCACTGGCAAGCATGGCGGAATAGACTTCGCCTACCCCCAGCATCGCCTCGCTGATCCCGTCGACGCTGACCCCCGAGGCGCCGATCAGGACCACAGGCGCCCGGTAACGTTCCACCGCGCGGATGGTTTCGGGGCCGCAGACCATCCGCTCCTGCGGCTCGAACCCGCCGGGCAGAAGAACGATTTCGATGAGCGGGTTTGACGACAGTTCCAGCGCGATGGGGTAGGCCGGGGTAATCACGGTGATGCGGCGCATGATGTTGCGCAGCACCCGCGCGAATTGCAGCATCGTGGCACCGCCGCCAAGCAGCAATGCCTCTTCGCCCGCCACCTCCTGCAGCGCCCGGCTGGCAATGGCCTGGCGTTCGGCTACATTAAGATTGATGCGGTCGTTGAGCAGGGGCTCGAAGCGGTTCTGCGCCACGATCGCACCCCCATAGGTGCGGCTGAGCCGGCCGGCCTGATCCAGTTCGGCAAGGTCGCGTCTGATCGTCTCGGTCGAAACATCCAGCTCTTCGGCAAGCTGGTTCACCCGCTGCGCCGGATTGGCCTCAAGCGCGCTGAGGATGTTGTCCTGGCGCTGCTCCTTGCGCGATCTGTTCGGTTTCACTGCTGGCACCTTCTTACATTACGCCTCCGAATTCTGTGGAGTTCTGCATCATCGCAACCAGAATGACAAAACTCAAACAGAGGAAATGACCAACTAGCAACAATTAAATGTTGCCAGATGCAGAATCAAATGCCAGTCTTCGGTCAAACGGAGGTGCCTCGTGTTCAATTACGGATACTTCAGCTTCGATTCGAAAGCAGAACTGCTTGCGAAATCGATCGAATACTGGAACCCCGGCAAGACAAAGTTCTGGCAGGATGCCGGGATCGATATGGTGATCGACCGGCGTGAGGGATATTACCTTTACGACATGTCGGGCCGCAGGCTGATCGACCTGCATCTCAATGGCGGGACGTATAATTTTGGCCATCGCAACCCCGAATTGGTGGCGACGCTGAAATCCGCGCTCGACTATTTCGACATGGGCAATCACTGGTTCCCATCAGTGGCCCGCGCGGCCTTTGCCGAAAAGCTGGTGAAGACCACAAACCACATGCAATACGCAATCTTCGGCGCAGGTGGCGCGGAAGCTGTGGAGATTGCGCTGAAAACTGCCCGATATGCCACAAAACGCCGCAAGATCGTTTCGATCATCAAAGGCTATCACGGCCATTCCGGTCTGTCGGTTGCCACCGGAGACGAGCGGTTCTCAAAGATCTTCCTCGCGGACAAGCCCGATGAATTCATCCAGGTGCCGTTCAACGACATCGACGCGCTGGATCGCGCCCTGAAGGGTCGGGATGTCGCTGGCTTCATTATCGAAACCATCCCGGCGACCTATGGGTTCCCGATGCCGGACGATGGCTATCTGAAGGCCTGCCAGGACCTCTGCCGCCGGTATGGCACCCTTTATATCGCCGATGAGGTTCAGACCGGGCTGATGCGCTGCGGCACGATGTGGGGCTGGCAAAGCTATGGGCTGGAGCCGGATATGTTTGTCACCGGCAAGGGACTTGGCGGCGGCATTTACCCGATTTCGGCCTGTGTGGTGACCGAAAAATGTGGCGGCTGGCTGCATGAGGATGGCGCCGCGCATATCTCGACCTCGGGCGGGTCAGAGCTTGGCTGTATCGTCGGTCATCAGGTGATCGACATCCTGCAACGCCCCGAGGTGATTGCGAATGTGCAGTCGGTGGCAGAGTTCTTCCGCCGCGCGCTGACACAGATGATGGCGGCCCACAGCGATATTTTCGTGGGCGTCCGTCAGCGCGGTGTCATTCTCGGGCTGGAATATGACCATCCCGAAGGCGCGGTCGCGGTGTCGCGAGCGCTTTATGAACATGGGGTCTGGGCGATCTTTTCCTCGCTCGACAAACGGGTGTTGCAGTTCAAGCCGGGTGTGTTGCTGGATGTGGCAACCTGCCAGGAAATCATTGACCGGATGGAGGCCGCGATGCCGCGCGCCCGTGCTTTGCTGCGCGATATGCGCCGCGCGGCCTGAGGGGGATAGCAGATGCCGATGCAGCTTCATGACGATGCGCCGCGCCTGCAGGTCCCGGACCGGGCAGAGCAGGCGGCGAAGATGAAAATCGAACGCGCCACCTGGGCGGGGCAGGCCTTCGCGAAATTCGACCGGGCCGCTGTGATGCGGATCGCCCGCGCCGTGGCCGAGGCGGCGCATCAGTCTGCCGCGCATTTTGCCGAAACGGCGGTGGCGGAAACCGGCATGGGCGTGGTGGCCGACAAAAAGCTCAAGAACGAGCTGTCGGCGCATCCCCTGCTGGATTTCTACGAAAATCTCGATCTGGTGAACCCGAAAGTGGACGCGGATCGCCGGATGATCGAATTGCCGCGCCCGGCGGGCGTGGTGCTGGCGCTGACGCCTGCGACCAATCCGGTTTCGACGCTGTATTACAAGACGATCCTTGCCATTCTGTCGCGCAATGCGATCCTGTTCAGCCCGCATCCGCTGGCAAAGCGCTGCTGCAATGAGGCAGCCGCGCGGCTGGAGGCGGCAGCACAGGCGGCGGGCGCGCCTTCGGGTCTGATCCAATGTGTTGAAGAGCCTTCGGTGCCGCTGGTGCAATCGCTGATGACCTCGCCAAAGGTGCAGGTGATCCTTGCGACAGGCGGCGGGCCGATGGTGCGGGCAGCCTATTCCTCGGGCAACCCGGCGATTGGTGTCGGGCCGGGCAATGCGCCGGTCTATGTCGATCCCGGCTGCGATCAGATGGTCGCGGCAAAGCGGATCATCGACAGCAAGGCTTTTGACAATTCGGTGCTTTGCACCAATGAAAGCGTGCTGATCTCGCAGGAGCAGGATCGCAGCCGGCTGGAACGCGCGCTGCGGGCAGGCGGGGCCCATATCTGCAATGCGGCCGAGGTGGCGAAACTGCGCGACTGGCTGTTCCCGGGCGGGCATCTGAACACTTCCGCCGTGGGCAAATCGGCGGTCTGGATCGCCGGGCAGGCGGGCCTGCGTGTGGTGGCCTCGACCCGGGTGCTGGTGGCACCGGTGGAGCTGGTCGGCATCGATGAGCCGCTGACGAAGGAAAAGCTTTGCCCGGTTCTGGGCTGGGCCCTGGTCAGCAATGCCGCCCATGGCGCCAGTATGGCGCAGATGATCCTGCGGATGAGCGGCGCGGGCCATTCTGCCGCGATCCATACCGATGATCCGCAGCTGGCGCTCGATTTCGCAAGCGCGCTCTCGGTCTACCGCGTGGTGGTCAATGCACCCTGTTCCCAGGGTGCCGCCGGTTTCGCGACGCATCTGGCGCCCTCTTTCATGATCGGCACCGGCTATTTCGGCCGGTCTTCCGTGGGCGAGAATATCGGGCCGCAGCATCTGGTTCACTGGACGCGGCTGGCCTGGAATTCTGACCCGGCGATGAAGACGGGCGATCTGACCGGACTGCGTGCCCCCTTTGAAGGGCCGGGCGCCACGCGCCCGCAACCGGTGGCGCCTCCTTTTGCCGCGCCACCTGCGACCAGCCGGCCCACCGGCGATGGCGGCGTCGATCGCGACCTGCTGCGCGAGCTTATTTTGCAGGAACTCCGTGATCTGACGAGGGGCCAGTCGTGACCGATCTTCGTGCCTTCATCTTTATCGACCAGCTTCAGCCGCAGACGCTTGCTTATACCTCCACCTGGATGCGGGGCACGCTGCCGCGCGCACGGATGGCTGCCCAGATCATCGAGATCGCCCCGGGCCTGGACGTCGAGGCGCTGACCGACACGGTGCTGAAAAGCGCCGAGGTGCGGGCAGGGTTTCTGGTGGTCGAGCGCCAGTTCGGCACGCTGCAATTCCATGCCCGCTCGACCGCAGAGGTCCAGGCCGGGGCGGCAGCGGCACTGTCTGCCATGGGCAAAACCCGCGAAGATGCCGAAAAGCCGAAGATCATGGCGTCGAAGATCGTGACGCGGATCGATGACCAACATGCGTTCCTGATGAACCGCAACAAGACCGGCTCCATGGTTCTGGCCGGAGAGAGTGTCTACCTGCTCGAATGCCAGCCGGCGGCTTACGCGATCCTCGCCTGTAACGAGGCCGAGAAAGAGGCGGATATCAAGGTTATCGACATGCGGATGATCGGCGCCAACGGGCGACTTTATCTTGCCGGAAGCGAAGCCGATGTCCGCAATGCCCGCGATGCGGCGGAACGCGCGCTGCGTGAGGCAGGGGCGGGCCGATGAGCGAGCTGCGTGCCCTGATCCGCGAGTTACTGTCCGAGGAGATCGCGGCGCTGCGTGCCGAAATCCTCGGCGCAGGCCCGGCGGTCGAGCGCGTCGAGGTTGCGACCGGGGCGCAGCTGACCGATTTTGCGCTGACCATCGCGCGCCGCGCGCAGGAGCCGGGATTTCTGGCAGGGCTTGAAGCCGGGCAGATCCGGTTTGCGCCTGCGGTGACCACCTCTCAGCCGGTTCCGATGCGTGACTTTGCAGATCTTCCTGCCGCCACGGTGCCGGCGGCCAGGCTGGTCACCACCGTTCCGGCGGGGATACCCGAATTGCGCAAAACCCTTGTCACCGAGCGCGACATCGCAGCCATCGGCGAGGGCGAGACGCGGCTGCGCATCACCAGGCAGGCGCGGCTGACACCTCTGGCGGGTGACGAGGCCCGCCGCCGCGGCATCAGGATCGAAAGGACACTGGCATGATAAGGGCGCGCGTCAGCGGCAGGCTCTGGTCCACCCGCCATATCGGCACGCTTCCCACCGGGGCACTGCTGGAGGTTGAGACCGATACAGGCGCAAAACTGATCGCCTTCGACCCTCTGGGCTGTGCCGAGGGCGAGGCTGTGCTGATCACCCAGGGCTCGGTTGCAGCCGCCTGGTTTACCGAACGTGCGGCGCCGATCGACGCATTGATCATCGGTTCCATCGACGAAGTATCTGCCGGGAAACCGGCTGCGAAACGCAAGTAAGGGAGTTCTCAAATGGCAAATCTTGCAATCGGAATGATCGAAACCAGGGGTTACGTGCCGGCGCTTGCGGCGGCGGATGCCATGGTCAAGGCCGCCAATGTCGAAATCGTCGCCCGCAACGAGGTCGGCGGAGGCCTGGTTTCGGTCGTGGTGCGCGGCGATGTCGGCGCGGTGAAGGCCGCGACCGAGGCCGGGGCCGAGGCCGCGGCCCAGATCGGCGAAGTGACCGCCGTCCATGTGATCCCGCGCCCGCATGGCGATCTCGCAAAGCATTTCGACGCGCTTAAGGCCTGAGCCGCGGCGGCCTCTTACAGAGACCCAGATAAGGATTGAGGTATGACAGAGCTTCGCGTCTATCTTCCCATCGAGGATCTGCAGCCCCAGTTCGCGGCGTATCTGTCCTCGCCCACCCGGGCGAGGGGATATCCGCCCTTCCGGGGCCAGAACTCGCTGATCATCGAGGTCGCGCCGGCTCTGGCGATCCACCGTGTCACCGATCTGGCGCTGAAGGCCGCCCCCGAAATGGAGCCGGGTATTCTTTATACCGAACGTCAGTTTGGTTTGCTGGAATTGCACGCTGACCGGATGGAGGATCTGACGGCTGCGGGCGAGGCGATCCTTGCCGGAATCGGCGCAAAACCCGATGATCAGATGCGCCCGCAGATCCTGTATCACGATATCATCGAGGATCTGTCGGACCAGCATGCGATCATCCTCAACCGCTCGCGCGACGCCTCGATCCTGGTGCCGGGGGTTGCGCTGCTGATCTACGAAATGGCTCCGGCGCTTTTTGCCTGCGTGGCGGCGAATGAGGCGGAAAAGGCGGCCCCCAATGCGATTATCAATGATGTGCAGATGATGGGGGCAACCGGGCGGCTTTTCATGTCAGGCACCGCCGAAGACATGCGGATCGCGCGTGACACCATCACCGCAAAACTGGAGGCGATCACCGGACGATAGGCAAAAGGGCCGAAGGCCCTCACTCAGGCCCGGGAGATGGATCAACCATCCGGGAGGCACCACCAACAAGGGAGACAGAAGATGATTACGAGACGTCAGTTCTCGCTGGGGGCGGCCGGTATGGCTGGTCTTTCGGCGTTTTCGATGCCGGGCCGTGCGCTCGCAGACCGCAACAATCAGCTCAATATCCTGTGCTGGGAAGGCTATAACTCGGATACGGTGCTGAACCCGTTCCGCACGGCGCATCCCGGGGCCACGGTGCGCGCTGAAAGCGGCACCTCGGACCCCGAGATGGTCAACCGGCTGCGCGCGGGCGAAATCGGCACCTGGGATCTTATCAATGTCAATCAGCCCTGGGCACGGGGCGAGCTGAGCCGGGATAATCTGATCAGACCGCTGAACAAAGAGCGTTTCCTGCCCTGGTTCGACAAGATGACGCCGGAATTTGCCAGACCCTATGCGCTGGCTTTTGGCGAAAACGGCGATCTGCTGGGGCTGCCGCAGCGCTACGGTCCGTTCTCTTTCGTGGTCAATACAGACAAGATCAGCCAGGAAAGTGCCGAGGAACAGGGCTGGAACCTGTTCTTTGATCCGGCGATGAAGGGCCGCTATGGCCTTCTGACCTATGACAACTGGAATGTGATCCATCTCTGCCTTGCCGCCGGACTTGATCCGTTCCGGCCGGTCGAGGGCGCCGATGCCGAAAAATTCGCCGAGGCCTGCAGGCAGATCGTCGCCGGGGCACGGATGATGACCGATGATCTGGTGGCGATGAACACCGCGCTGATCAATGGCGAGATCGACGCTTATTTCACCGGCGGCACCTATACCGCTTCGCCCGCCCGGTATGACGGCGCGACCTTCGTGCGCGCCATCACGCCGCGCAGCGGACCGGTCGAGGGCAAGGGTGGCGTTGTCTGGGTCGAGCTGACCTCGGCGGTGAACAACCCCGATCCCTCGTCGCTGGCCGAGGATTTCCTTGAATTCGTGCAACAGCCCGAAATCTGCAAGGCCGTGGCGTTTTCTGAGGGCACCTACAACCCGATTGCCCAGATGGGCAATCCCGAGGTCATGGCGCTGTTCGACGACGAGATGCTGGAAGCGATCCAGTTCGACACCCTGGAAGACGAGCTGTCGCGTTGTCTCGAATTCGATGTTGTACCCTCTTACGACGCCCTGCTTGCGACCTATGTCGCGGCAAGACGCGGCTGAGGCCCCGGCTTCAGCCATTCTGCCGGGCGCTCTCTGCCCGGCAGTCTTTGCTTTCCCTTAAAATCTGGAATGGACGATGGTTGCTCAGCCCTTCGTGCGGATCGAGAATGTCACCAAACGCTTCGGTCGCTTTACCGCGCTTGACCGGATCAGCCTCGATATTGCCGAGGGAGAATTTCTGACCATCGTCGGCCCTTCGGGCAGCGGCAAATCCACCCTGATCCGGCTGCTGGTCGGCATTGACGACGTGTCTGACGGCACGATCAGTCTGAACGGCACCCGCATAGACACCATGCCCGCGAACAAGCGCCCGACCTGTATGGTGTTCCAGTCCCTTGCGCTGTTCCCGCATATGAGCGTTGGCAGGAATATCGAATTTCCGCAAAAGCTGAAAAAGGTGACGCCAGAGGCGCGCAAGGCCCGCACGCTGGATCTGCTGCGGCTGCTGCGATTGCCGGAAGACTATTACGGCAAGATGATCAGCCAGCTTTCGGGCGGCGAACGCCAGCGGGTCGCCCTGGCGCGGGCACTGGCCTTTGATCCGCAGATCATTGTCTTTGACGAGCCCCTGTCGGCGCTGGACTACCGGCTGCGGAAAACGCTGGAAAAAGAGCTGAAAGACCTGCACGCCCGCACCGGCAAGACCTTTGTCTACATCACCCATTCGCTGGAAGAGGCGATGGTGATGTCTGACCGCATCGCCATCATGAAGCAGGGCCGATTCGAGCAGATCGCCGTGGCCGAGGAGATCTATTCCCGCCCGGTCAGCCGTTTCGTCGCCAGCTTCATGGGCGAGGTCAATCTGTTTGAAGCGCAGGAGGATAACGGGCTGGTCCGCTGGAAGGACCCGGGCGTCACCGCCGCCCCCGGCGCGCTGACCCTGCCGCAGGGCTGGCGCGGTGCGCTGATGGTACGACCCGAGCTGTTGCGGTTCATCGGCGAGGGTATGTCTGCGGATTTCACCCTTTCCGGCAATGTGGTGGCCGAATACGCGCTCGGCTCCCGCATCCAGTATTCGGTCGAGACCGGTGCCGGGACACTGATCACGGTTGAGCGGCCCTTTGAGGCGCGGCTTGCCTCGGGCACCGGCACGCCCGTCACCCTCGGCTGGGACCGGGACGCGGTCCATCCGATCCCTGAGGAGGTGGATCATGCACAGGCTTGAGGGACGGCTTGGCTTTCTGAGCGGCCTGCCGATCATCGTTCTGCTGCTGCTGGCATTCATCATGCCGCTTTTCGTGGTGGCGGGCTTCGCCATCATGCCGCAAAAAGTATTCGAGCTGACCCATCTCCCCGATTTTTCCTCTTTCGCGGTGATCTGGGAACAGGGCTATTACCGTTCGCTGCTGCGCTCGCTGGGGCTTGCCCTGATGACCACGGTGATCCTGTTCATCGTCTGCTGGCCGCTGGCTTACGGCATGGCGAAGGTCTTCGGACGCTTTACCATCGTAATCACCCTGGCGGTCGTGCTGATCCTTTTCGTGTCCGAGAATATCCGTCTGTTCGGCTGGAGCCTCTCTTTGATGAAGGGCGGATTGTTGGAGGGCTATCTGCGTTCGCTGACCGGGCTGAGCTTCGAGACACCGCTTTATGACTGGCCGGTGATCGTCTTTGGCATGGCCTATGTCTATTTCCCCTTCATGCTGTTTCCGCTGGCCCAGGGCATCAGCCTTGTCCCGGACGATGCCCGCCTTGCCGCCTCGGATCTTGGCGCGAGCCCGGCGCGCATCCTGTTCGAGATTGAAATGCCGCTGGCCGCACCCGGCATCATGGTGGGAAGCCTGCTGACCTTCGTCCTCTCTGCCGGTGCGGTAGCCGAGGCAAAGCTTTTGGGCGGGCGCTCGGTTGTGGTGCTGACCGATGATGTCGAAAGCGCCTTCACCTTCGCGCAGAACTGGCCGCTCGGATCGGCGCTGTCGCTGATGCTGATCGTCATTGTCGCTCTTCTGGTGCTGGTGCCGGTCAGCCGCGTAAACCTTGATGCGATCATGGGGAGAAAACCATGAGAACGGTCTCCAACACCACCCGCATCGCGCTATATCTTTATGGGTTGCTGATCCTGCTGGTGCTTTACCTGCCGCTGGTTTCGGTCGGCTTCGCATCGGTCTCGAAGGCGCGGTATCTGAGCTTTCCGGTCAACCGCTATACCAGTGAATGGATGGTCCAGGCGGTGACCAGCCCGAACGTCCACGCCCTGGTGCTGACCTCGCTGAAGATCGCGGTGCTGGTGACCCTGCTGTCGATGATCCTCGGCTTCTTCGGTGCCCTTGCTTTCGCGCGGTTCCAGTGGCGGTATCGCCCGCTGTTCCAGAAGCTGATCCTGCTGCCGATTTTCTTCCCGCAGACGGTGCTGGGGCTTGCGCTGCTGATCTGGTTTTCGGCGCTTGGGGTTCAGCCCAGCTGGAAGACCGCCGTGATCGCGCATCTGGTCTGGATTGCGCCCATCACCACGCTGATCATCGCGATCCGCGCCTATGCCTTTGATCCGGCGCTGGAAGAGGCGGCGCGGGATATGGGCGCCTCGACCTTTACAATCCTGCGCGAGGTGACGCTGCCCCTGCTGATGCCGGGGGTGATTTCTGCGGGGCTCTTCGCCTTTCTGCTGTCCTGGGGGAATTTCCCGCTCTCGCTCTTCACCACAGGGCTCGATTCAACTTTGCCCAAATGGCTCTATGCCCGGATGGTCTCCGGCTACACGCCGCAGATCCCCGCGCTTGGGGTTCTGTCGGTCGCCGGCTCGGCCACGCTGATGCTGATCGGGCTTCTGGTGTTGCGCTGGACACGAAAACGCGCCTGACGCCGCGATAAAATCATAAAAATCAGGGAGAAAAACAGATGCTGACGTCATTGCAGGGCCGGAGTGTCATCGTTACCGGCGGATCAAAAGGGATCGGGCGCGGCATCGCGCGGGTCTTTGCCCGGGCCGGTGTGAACCTGACCATTGCCGGGCGCGACAAGGTGGCGCTGGCGGCGGCCGTGGCCGAGATGAACGAGGCAGGGGCGACAGCCCGCAGCGCCGTCTGCGATGTGAGCGATTACGACCAGGTGCAGCACATGGTCGATGAGGCGGCCGAAGCCCAGGGCGGGCTGCATGTGATCTGCGCCAATGCCGGATCCTTTCCGCAGGTGAAGATGGTCGATATGTCGCCCGCCGAATGGGACCAGATGATGGCGAACAACCTGCGCTCGACCTTTCTCTGCGTCAAAGCCGCGATCCCGCATTTCGAACGGGCCGGCAAAGGCCGCGTGGTGGTCACCTCTTCGATCACCGGACCGGTGACAGGCTATCCGGGCTGGTCGCATTACGGCGCGTCGAAGGCCGGGCAGCTTGGTTTCATCAAGACCGCCGCGATGGAGCTGGCGCGCTACAACACCACGATCAACGCGGTGATGCCGGGCAATATCGTGACAGAGGGGCTTGAGGGGCTGGGTGCGGATTACCTGAAAACCATGGCCGCATCGATCCCGCTGAAACGGCTGGGTGCCGTCGAGGATATCGGCAATGCGGCGCTGTTTTTCGCATCGGATGAGGCGGCCTATATCACGGGGCAGCAGATCATCGTCGATGGGGGGCAGATCCTGCCGGAATCCCTGGAAGCCATCGAGTCGATCTGAGGGAGGGGCACATGGCCGGAGAGCAAATGCCGCTTCAGGAGGTATTGAAGCATCTGGAGCACCTTGCGAATGACTCGCTGTCCCTTTGGCCGGTGCCGGAGGGGGCGACAGCGCGGCTGATCAATGTCTCGGAAAACGCGACCTATCTGGTTGAGGCCGGGGCGTATCGATCTGTCCTGCGCATTCACCGCCCGGCCTATCATACAAAACGCGGCATCGGCCAGGAACTGGCATGGGCGCAGGCGCTGGCCTCAAGCGGACTGGTGCAGACGCCGCCGCCGATTGCCGGGCTGAACGGCGCTCTGGTCCAGGAGGGCCGTAGCCCCGGCCTGCCCGAGCCGCGTTTCATGGTGATGTTTCAGTTCGCCGAAGGCCGCCAGCCCGATGAGAACGAGGATCTGGTCGGCCCGTTTGAGCGCCTCGGCGCGATTGCGGCCCGCACTCATCTGCATTCCATGTCCTGGCCGCGCCCCGAGCCGCTGGAGCGGCTCCGCTGGGATTACGATGCCGTTTTCGGGCCAAAAGCGAACTGGGGCGACTGGCGCGCCGCGCCGAACGTCACGCCTGGGCTACAGGCGGTGCTGGAAAAGGTGGAGCTGACGATCCGCCTCCGGCTGTCGGAATTTGGCCAGGGACCGGAGCGCTATGGGCTGATCCATGCCGATATGCGGCTGGCAAACCTGCTGATTGAAGGTGAGAACACCACGCTGATCGACTTCGACGATTGTGGCCAGGGCTGGTATCTTTATGACTTTGCAACCGGCGTCAGTTTCATGGAGGATCACCCCCAGGTGCCCGCCATGCGCGCCGCCTGGGTGCGCGGCTATCGCAGTGTCCGCCCGCTTTCCGATTCCGAAGAGCGCGAGATTGACACCTTCATCATGTTGCGCCGCATGGCGCTGCTGGCCTGGATCGGCAGCCATATCGAGGCCCCCGAACCCCAGGCCATGGCGCCGGATTTCGCCCGGGTCTCGGCCGAGCTTGGCCGCAGCTATCTGGCGCAGTTCGCCACGCAATAATGGCTGTTGCCGCGCATCTAATGTAATCGGGTGACGCACCGCCGCGTCAGCGTTCGCCGGTTCTGTGATGCGGGAACAGTCAGGCCACCCGGCCATCGGCGAAGATCGCAGCAAGGATTTCGGCCTCGAATGCGGCCAGCCGCGCGTTTCCGCGTGGGCGTGGATGCGGTATGTCAATCACCACGTCATGCGCAATCCGGCCTGCGTCCAGCACGATCACCCGGTCGGAAAGCGCCACCGCCTCGGCCACGTCATGTGTTACCAACACGGCGGTAAAGCCGTCGTCACGCTTCACCTGCAGGATCAGATCCTGCATCACCAGCCGCGTCAGGGCGTCCAGGGCCCCAAGCGGCTCATCCAGCGCCAAAAGGCGGGGGCGGCTGACCAAAGCGCGCGCAAGGGCTACTCGCTGGCGTTGTCCGCCCGACAGGCTTGACGGCCAGTCCCCTGCTTTGCCCGGCAGCTGCACCTCGTACAGCGCGGCCTCGGCAAGGTCCCGCCGTGCGCGCGCGGCCCCCCCTCCGGGTAAGCCGAGACTGACATTGTCGATCACACTGGCCCAGGGCAGCAGTCGCGGTTCCTGAAACATCAGCCGGATCGACCCCAACTGATCCGCAACCGGCGCACCGTCCACCAGTACCTCGCCTCGCGACGGCGCATCCAGCCCGGTCAGCAGGCGCAACAGCGTGCTTTTTCCACATCCTGACTTACCGACAATGGAGAGGAACTGACCCGCCCGGATCGTCAGATCCAGCCGTGACAGGACCGTGTTGGCGCCAAAGCTCTTCTCGACCCCGGCCAATACGACCTCAGCCCCCTGCCGGTTATTGTCGGGCATAAGCGGGATTCCAGGCCAGGGCACGGGTTTCCAGCGCGCGGGTAATCATGTCGGCGAGTTTGCCCAGCAGCGCATAGAGCAGAATCGACAGCACCACGACATCCAGCTGCATGAATTCGCGTGCCTGCATCGCCATATAGCCAAGACCCGCACTGGCGGCCAGGGTTTCGGCGACGACAAGCACGAACCACATCAGGCCCAGAGCATAGCGCAGGCCGACGAAGATCGTGGGCAGCGCGCCCGGAAATATCACCCGCAGAAAAAGACTGCGCTGTGACATTCCATAGGCGCGCCCCATCTCGATCAGCTGGGGATCAACGTTGCGGACCCCGTGGAACGTGTTGATGTAGATCGGAAAGAACACGGATATGGCAACAAGGAACAGCCGCGCGGTTTCGCCCACCCCGAACCAGATGATCACCAGCGGGATCAGCGCCAGAATAGGAATGTTGCGGATCATCTGAACGGTGGTGTCGGTCAGCAGGGCCGACCGTTGCGATAGTCCGTTCGACAGCCCCAGGGCAAATCCCAGCAGGCCACCGATGGCCAGCCCGGCAAAAGCACGCAGCGCCGAAACCCCCAGATGCAGCAAGAGTTCGCCCGAAAGTGTCATTGTCCATGCCTTCGCCAGCACGGTGCTGGGTCTGGGCAGGATGCGGGTGGAGACCAGTCCGATATGGCTGCCGACCTCCCAGATCACCAGCATCAGGACCGGAAGCAGGAAAGGCAGCCAGATCTCGGGTCGCAGGCGCCAGCCAGACCGTTTGGCCAGCTTGCTCTCTGCGAGGTCGTAGGATTGGTCCACTACGGTCATCTCGGCCCTTTGCAGATTCGGTGTCTCCCGGGTGCGGCCCGGACAGACGCCATTGCCCGATCAGCGTCGGGTTTATTGAACCGCAGGGTGGGGCATATTCCCCCGGTCGGCCATTCTCTATTGCCCTTTCCGGAGAGCGCGGGCTTTGCGTTTTTCCGGGGCTGGACAGCAACATTCTTCTCAAAGGCCCCGGCGGGTGCACAGGCACGGCAGGGGCGGGCCAATGTCGTTGCTGATGATATGGAAAGGATGGTCAAAATATATCTGTTTTCTTTCAGTTCTTTAGAGGATCGGCTCTCTTTCACGGCAGATCGTGACCAGACTGACATCGCCTGCGCGCGCATCTGCCTGGCTCCGGCTGTTCTCCGGCTTTTAAAATACGACCGCGAAAGTAGTTTATTCTCAGAAGCGGTCGATGGTGCCGCGAACGAGACAGGTGGGAGATGAGAAATGACGCTTAACAGACGGGACTTCGGACTGGTGGCAGCGGCCGCCCTTACCGCTTCGGTGCTGCCTGCGATGGCACAAACGAAAGAGATCCGGGTCGGCTTTCAGAAATACGGCACGCTTGTGCTGTTGAAAGGTCGGGGTCTGCTGGAGGAGAAGCTGGGCAAGCTGGGCTATTCGGTGACATGGCTGGAATTCGCCGCCGGTCCGCAGATGCTTGAGGCGCTGAATGCGGGCGCCCTGGATATCGCGCAGACGGGCGAAGCGCCGCCTATTTTTGCTCAGGCTGCCGGGCCGCTGCTTAACTACCTGGCGTTCGAACCACCTGCGCCAAAGGGTGAGGCAATTCTTGTGCCTGCAGACAGCCCTGTCGCTTCGGTCGCCGATCTGAAGGGCAAGAAGGTGGCGCTGAACAAAGGGTCGAATGTGCATTTTCTTCTGGTCCGGGCCCTGGAAGCCGCGGGGCTGGCCTATGAAGATATTGAGACCGTCTTCCTGCCCCCCGCCGATGGCCGTGCTGCCTTTGAAACAGGCGCAGTCGATGCCTGGGTGATCTGGGATCCTTTCCAGGCGGCGGCCGAAACTGCGCTTGGGGCCAGGGTTCTGGCCAATGCCGAGGGCCTTGCGCCAAACTACCAGTTCTATTTTGGCGAGCGCAGCTTCCTTGAGGGAAATACCGCAGTGGTGCCCGAGCTGATCGCGGCAATTGCCGAAACCGGGGCCTGGATCTCCTCGAACCCTGACGCAGCAGCGGCGGAGCTGTCGCCTTCAACCGGGATTCCCGAGGATGTGCTGAAGATCGCCATCGGACGGCAAAGCTTTGGTGTCGGGCCGATCACAGACCAGGTCGTAGCCGATCAGCAGGCCGTGGCCGATACGTTCCACAAACTGGGCTTGCTGCCAAAGCCGATCACGGTTGCCGACGCCGTGTTCAGGGTCTGAGCCAGGCGCCGGCCCGTCGGGCATTCCCGGATGGGTGCCGGCAGCAGCGTCTGGCGGCATCTTTTCCCCGCTCGGGATCGCCTTGATGGCGGAGATGGGTTTTGTACCTGGAACATTTGACAGAGGTGGCTGCGGAAATCTGAACAACTGGGGTAAGTGGATTTTCCGAGCAACAGCGGCATGATGCTGCAAGCGAGGAGAAGACGATGGGGAGACGCCCGCGCCGGAACCACAGCCGGGCTTTCAAGGCGAAAGCGGCGGTAGCTGCGAGTAAGGGTGAGAAGATTCTAATCGAGATTGCGCAGGATTTTGACGTGCATCCGAACCAGATCAAGCAGTGGCGTGACCAGTTGCGCGAGGGCGCGACCGGGGTATTCGGGGAAGTCCCGAAGACCGAACCAGAACCACCCATCGATGTGAAGACCCTGCACGCCAGGATCGGGGACCTAACCCGTTGGAGCCATGGGTTCGAGCCAATGGCTGAGGCGCCGGAGAACGGTTTTTTGTCCGGCATGCTCGGCAAGGCAGGTCTGTTGCCGAGCGCAAAAAGATGATCGATCCCACCGTCAGGCTGAGCGTCAACCGCCAGGCCATCATGCTGGGGATCAGCCGGAGCAGCATCTGCTATCAGACCCGTCCGGTCTCGGATGCTGATCTGAAACTGATGCACCGGATCGACAAGCTGCACATGGAATTCCCGTTCGCGGGCAGCCGGATGTACAGGGGCTTCTGGTCCAGGAAGGGTTCAAAATTGGACGGATACACGTTGCCATGCTGATGAAGCGCATGGGGCGAGCGCGTGAGCGCCAAGGGTCGAGCGAACCCGCGAGGAAGGCGCTTTACCGCCGGCAGAACATCTTAAAACCGGCACCGGGGCATAAGATTTGCCCCTGTCTGCTCAGGAAGCTGCCCATCACGCGACCCAATCAGGCCTGGCGGGTGTCGATCACGCTGGAAACAGACTTCTGCATAGTGGCTGTGGAGGAGGCGCTGGCTCGCAACGGCACGCCCGACATATTCAACATGGAACATGGTCGCGCCATCGGCTCGAGCGGCGATGCGACGTCAGGGCAATCAGATTACCTCCACCGCCATGATCAAGGTGCTGGCCGCCCGCGAGATCAGGATCAGCTTGGAAGGCAGGGGCGCCTGACGAGACGACGTCTTCCCGAGCGCCTCTGGCGAACCATCAAATACGAGAAGGTCTGCCTGCGGGCCTGCGTCAGCGTCTCGGAAGCCCGCGTCGGGACAGGCAGGTTTCTGAGCTTCTGCAACAGCCGCCGACCGCATTCGTCGCTTGACGGGAAAACCCCCGATCAGGCCTGCCTCAACCAGCCTATGCCCGAGGCCGTGGCAGCGTGAACGAGGCGGAGAACCATTCAGAGAACGCCCGGAACCTGGCCAGATAAACCGAGCCACCTCTCTGGCAGCGGCCAAGATCGACATGGTCCATGTGAACCCGCGCTAGGCACGGCGCTTCGGCACGCTGCAGCACCTCGCCTGGCTTGAGATCGAAAACCTTCAGTTCCGGTTCCAGTGGTGCTTCATCCGGATACCCGGTTGGGGCGCTTGTTGGCGTATGACCCTAGCAAGTCGGTTGGATCTCCTGCGCTTCCTCTATGGTAGAAAAAAATCAGCAATTAAAATAGCCGCCCGGGACATCTCCGGACGGCTCCTCTGCTCAGAATAATCGCCAGGGTCGTAGCCCTGCCATTGCAGAGGGCATTAGTTTGGCATCATGCCCGCGCGGGGGATCGGCGCCGCAGCGGGCTCTTCAGGGCCGCCGGAGTAAAAGGTTGCGGCTGGTGTCTCCCACATGAAATCGTAGATGATCTGCCCCTGGTTGCGATAGGGACGGTCCGCAGGTGCCATTTCCCAGGGAACAGCATTTCTTAAAGCAGCCAGCGCTGCCGTCGGCGCTTCGCCAAACTTCCGCGACGGGTCCTGCAGCCGCCGGATATCCATCCAGTAGCTCGCCGTCATCAGGTCCTGCGCGACAAGGTGCGACAGGACATCCACGGCTTTGCGGGCGGTCTGACCCTTCAGTCTGGTCTGGGCCTCAAGATCTTCGACGGTGGCTACGATCGCCTGCCCATTCGGGGTCAGCGGCATCCCAAGCTGCGCCAGTTCCTGCCACAAATCGCTGGGAAGATAACCGCCATGCGCGATCGGCAATCTGCTCTTGATATCAGCTTCAACCACGTCATCCGGCTTGATGACGGTGAAGAACGGATTGTTGAAGCGCTCAATACGCTGGGCAACAGCCACGCCCATATTGGTCAAGGCGATATTGAAGGCCTCGATTTGATTGGCAATCGGATAGGGGTCCCAGTTTGCATTCGAAAAGATATATCCTGACATTCCGTTGCTGAGTTCACCCCCCTTGACGTAGAAACGCATAAAATGCGGGCTGCTCAGCTCCCATGAACTGTCGGGGGAAATGCCGGGAACCACTGCCGGGTTGTGATCCGAGCCATTGATCGAGATATGAAGTGAATCGCGCAGCTCAGCCCAGGCGTACCATGCCGAGCCATGGCGCTGTGTTGATGCGCGCATGCTGATCGGGTCCTGAATAATGCGCATCGGGTCTACCTCGAAAAGATAGCTGCCGCGGACCATGTCCAGCACTTTCTCTGCATTCCAGTTCAGCCAGTCATAGGGCCGCATGGACTGGACCGGCGCCGAAATCGGCGTAAGACTTGAGTTCATCCCGTTCAATGCCATAGCATAGCTGAGATCTGCCCATTCCAGCACCTCGCGCGCATCGGACAGAACAAGCGCAACCTGCGCATAGGCATAGGCATTGGTGCTGATCAGCGCGGCCTGATCGGCACCTGTCGGGGCAAGAGGTTCCAGACCCGCGCGCTTAAGCGCTTCCATCGCCGACATACGCTCGCCATCAAAGTAGGCTTCGCCAGCTCCGACCATAGTGCCCGCGATATTGCCCATCGTGGGAAGGTCGCCTTCACCAAGTGTACCCCGTGACATGACAACAGGCGTGACGCGACGGTTGACCAGTTCGACAAGCATGGTGAGAAGCGCCGGGCTTGCCGCCTCATATGTCAGGGAATTCGCGCGAATTGCCATGATTGCGCGCACGAGTTCTTCTTCGTGAATCTCCGGCCCATAACCGCCCCTCGCGCCATTTGCAAAGCGCGTAAGCTGCTGATCGGCCAGGAAGGCTGCATTCTCTGGTGTGGTCGGATCGCCTTCAAAGATTACCGTTTCGCGATTTGAGCCTGCACCCCTGTTGAACCAGTAGATCGGCATCCCCTCCGCCGCGCCCTGCAAAAGAAGCCCGTAAGCATCTTTCGAGCGCTGGATGGCTTCGGCGCTCAGCTCGATCTTCGCGCCGTCGCGCGCGATACGAATAACCTGGTCATAGGTCATATCGCGCCCGGTCAGCACAATCGTTTCCTCTGCTGCCGTAATGGTGATCGGCTCGTAAACCGCAGCCGGCTGCAAATCGGCTTTCGCAATTGTTGCGGATAGCAAAACTGCGCCAGCACAGGATACCGCATTCAACACGAGTCGTGATCTTTGAAGTAACACCAGTCGTCTCCTTGCGAGTTAACTTTTGGAAATTTTTTCTTCCTGAGGCCCTCTGTTGCGAAACATTTGTTCATCAGGGTGAACCTGCATCGCTGAGTCAAGAATTTTTATTCCCTGGGTTGAACTCTCGGGATGACTGCAACCTGTCGTTATATGTTTGGGAATTTAGTGATTTATAATAGCTGTTTAGCTCGGTCATGTTGGCAAATGGCGGAGCGAGAGCCTGATGCTGGTGACCCGCCACGGCAAATGAGCTACTCTCCGATCCTTCGACAGTTTTCGGGGATACTTGAGCTGCAGCCTGTTCCTTCCGGTCGGTTTCGATCCTGTTGAAGTAGGCCACAGCGGGGGCAACCCGCCAGGGGCAGTTTATGGTCGCCGATGGTTGTAGAAGGTGATCCGAGATCCGATGGCGGCTTTTGCTTGCGACCCGGTCTCCCAGGCCTGCAGGTGAACCAGTCCATGATGGCGACCAGATACAGACCCTCTGCTGCATCAGCAGATAAGGGATGTCGGCACACCAGGCATGGCATGCAACGACCGGCCCGTCTCCTCGTCCACCTCCACCGCAGGCTTCTTGCCGCCGTGCTCGAAGATATCCGCTGCCCCGTCGAGCAGCGATTTCTTCCCCTGATGGATCAACGTCGGATGCACGCCGTAATCGGCGGCCAAATCCGACATCCTGCGCTCGCCCTTTACGGCTTCCAGTGCCACGCCAACCGCGAAGCCAGCGTCATGGTCACTGCGCTTCCGCATGCCTGATCCCCTCATCCCTGGAGACCAGCAACCGTCAGATCGTAGCTTCCGGCTCTTACTGCCATGAAACAGAGCGTCAGGTCCGACGCCCTGACGCCACTGTGCCGCGCGATCTGGCCATCTCAGGCCGATTGCAAAAGGTGTCTTGCAGTGCCCAGATGGCCGGGTTTTGAAAGGCCGAGGTTCTGGCGCAGGGATGCTCCCTCGTATTCCGCGCGGAACAGACCCCTGCGACGCAGCTCGGGCACCACATTGGCGATGAAATCCGTCAACCCGCCGGGGAGAGTTGGCGGCATGATATTGTAGCCATCTGCCCCACCGGCAAGGAAGCGTTCCTCCAGCTGGTCAACGATATCGAACGCCGTGCCGACCAGCTGCCAGTGACCGCGTGCGCCCGCGATGCGCCGCGCCAGCTGGTTGATCGTCAGGTCCTCACGCCGCGCGAGATCGAAAAGCAGCGCCTGGCGGCTCTTGCCGCCGTTGGTTTCCGGCAGCTCCGGCACCGGACCATCAGCCGGATAGGCGCTGAGGTCGAAGTCTCCGATCATGTAAGAGAGCTGCGCGATGCCCACCGAAGGGTGGATCAGTTCCTGCAATTCCGCGAACTTCTCCTGTGCTTAACTGCGGCGGCTGCCCACCACCGGGAAGACACCGGGCATCACTTTCAGATCGTCTGGCCTGCGGCCATATTTCGCAAGCCGCCCCTTCAGATCATTATAGAAGGCCACGGCATCGGCGGTCGTCTGCTGCGCGGTGAAGACCACTTCGGCGGTGCGGGCCGCAAGGTCCTTGCCCGGCTCAGACGATCCCGCCTGCACCACCACCGGATGGCCCTGGGGCGAGCGCGCCACGTTCAGCGGCCCTTTTACGTTGAAATGCGGGCCGCGATGGTTCAGAACATGTTGCTTGTCCGGGTCGTAATAAACGCCGTTTTCCTGATCGCGGCTGAAGGCGTCATCCTCATAGCTGCCCCAGAGGCCCAGCACGACATCGGTAAATTCCCCGGCACGCTTATTCGCTGGTGATGCGGCAGATGGCGTTCGGGGCCGTAATTCGCGGCCTCTTCCTCGGCGTGGATCACCGCCATAGCCGTTTCCAGATCTTCCAGCGCCAGTTCGAACTGGTCCAGATTGCTCGTCTTGGATTTCGGGGGCTGTTTGAAGAGGTCGGGCTGAACCTGGCCTGTCGCTGGTTCTGCCGCCTGGTTCCGACCGATCCGGTTCCGGATCATTTCACCTTCTCGATGACTCGCCATGGTCGGTGCCGCGATTGCGATCTGCTGCCTCGGGTCGTCGAGACCGTTCTGGCACGCTGCAATGCGGAAGGGCTTGTTGGCGGCCGTCTGTTTGGGGCGGATGCCTTGCTGATCAAGGCCGATGCGGGCCGCTAACCCGGGCCGAAGACTGCTCCGCAGGTGAGATCATCAGCCGGGCTGCGCAGGAATACCTCGATACCTTTGATGATGCGGCCTCCGGCGGCGCGACAACGGTGGCGCAAGCGCCGCGCGTCAATCTGGTTGATCGGATGCCCTGTAGCTGGATCGGGCCCGAGTGATCGATGCCGTGAGACAGGGGCCCGAGGACAGCCAGATTTGAGCGCGGCGCTTCCCCGATAAGGGCCTGAAGGCCGGAAGATCAGCGGGTTTTCGGGTGGCTCAGCCTTTTGATGCCACTTCGCCGAAATAGCGGGCGGTTTCGGACAGGAAACCCTGGCCAAAGCCGCCATCCGTCAGGCTTTGCAGCGCACCATAAACACCGCTTGCCGTCTGGTGACCGGCAGAGACGTCTTCGGCCATCTGGACATAATAGCTCAGATCCTTATTGGCATTCGAGATGAAGAACTTCATCTTCGAATTGTCGCCCTCCAACAGGAAGGGGCTGACCCGGTCGAATGCTGCGCCATAACCGCCGCCTTTCGCCAGAACTTCGGTAAAGATCTCCGGCGAGATACCGCCGCGCTCGGCACAGGCCGCCGCTTCGCCGATCAGCGTCACCATGCCCAGCGAGCAGAAATTGTGCAGCAGTTTCAGCTTGTGGCCCGCCCCCGGCCCGCCCGCATGGAAGATGTTCTCGGCGAAAGTCTCCAGCAGCGGGCGGATCCGCGCAAAAAGCTCCGGATCCGCGCCGACCAGCAGGTTAAGGCGCCCGGCTTCGGCCTCGAGCGGGGTGCGGGTCATTGGGGCATCCATGAAGAGCGCGCCGGCGGCCTCGGCCTGTTTCGCAATCGCCTCGGTCGAGCTCGGGATCGCGGTAGAGCAGTCGATGATGACCGTGCCCTTTTTCACCGTTTTCAGGATGCCATTCTCGCCCAGCAGCACGTCTTCGACCTGAGGCGTCCCGGAAACGCAGAGGATGATCACCTCGGACGCCGCCGCCAGATCATGCTTGTCGGCGAATTTCGCAGCGCCAAAGCCGATGAGATCGCTACAGTCCTGGTTGCCCGGATGGTCGAGGAACCCAAGCGCCCAGCCCTTGGAAACCACGTTTTTCGCGATGCCATGCCCCATCAGGCCAACACCGATAATTCCAACTTTGAGATTGCCCATGAGACCCCTCCTCAGGCCAGAGCGCGGCAGATCGCATCTGCCATTTCAGTGCATTTCGCATGGCCGCCCAGATCGCTCGGGACAGTTTCGCCCGCCGCCAGCACGCGGCCAACGGCGCTTTCGATACGGTCACCCGCCTCGGTCAGACGCGCATCACCTTTGCGGTCGCCCAGCCAGCGCAGCATCATCACCGCCGAGAGCACGCTCGCCACCGGGCTTGCGATATTCTGCCCGGCAATATCCGGGGCCGAGCCATGCGCGCCCTGGAAGAGCGCGTAATCATCGCCGATTTCACCCGAGGGCGAGATCCCCATGCCGCCAACGGTCGCGGCACCCAGATCCGAGATGATGTCGCCGAACATATTCTCGGCCACGATCACGTCATAGAAATCGGGGCGCTTCACCATATGGACGGTGATCGCATCAGCATAGGCATAGTCGATGCCGATATCGGGGTAGCCCTGATGCACCTCGTCGCAGATCTTGCGGAAGAAGGCATAGCTGCGCAGGATATTCGCCTTGTCGCAGACCGTGACCCGCGACTTGCCGTCACGCGGCGCGCCATTGCGCTTTTTCGCCAGATCAAAGGCGAATTTGGCCACCCGCTCTGTGCCCTTGCGGGTGATCACCAGGCTGTCCGAGGCAAATTCATCGCGCAAGACCACACCCGCGCCCCGGCTGGCATAAAGCCCTTCGGTATTCTCGCGGATGATGACGTAATCAATGCCGCCGCCGTCAAAGGCGCGCAGCGGTGACAGCACGCCCGGCAGCAGTTTCACGGGGCGCACATTGGCATAAAGGTCGAGCCGGAACCGCAGTCGCAGGTGAAGGTCATTGCCGACTTCCGTCCCGTCCGGATAGACGACGCCCGGCAGACCGGCAGCACCGTGCAGGATCGCATCAGCGGACCGGCAGGCGGCATAGGTGTCGTCGGGCAGCACATCGCCCGTCTTGACGTAGTGACCGGCACCGCCGTCAAACATCTGGAAGTCCAGCAGGTTTTCACCAACCGCCGCCTTCAGCACCCTGATCGTGGCGTCAGTGATCTCGGGGCCGATACCGTCACCGGCAATGGTCGCAATCGTGTAATTGGTCATGTTGCAGATCCCCGTCGCTTACCAGTTGGTCGCGATATATTTGGCTTCCATGAATTCGAGCATCCCGTGATGCGCGCCTTCGCGGCCCAGCCCGCTTTGCTTGACGCCGCCAAACGGGGCCGCCGGGTCGGAGACCAGACCGCGGTTCAGCGCCAGCATCCCGGCTTCCAGCTTTTCTGACACCCGCAGACCACGCGCCAGATCTTGCGTGTAGACATAGGCCACCAGGCCATATTCAGTGTCATTGGCGCGGCGGATGGCTTCTTCTTCGGTGTCGAAGGTGTAGATTGGCGCAACCGGGCCGAAGATTTCTTCGCGGGCGAGATCGGCGGAATCGGGCACGTCAGCCAGAACGGTGGCCGGGTAGAAATAGCCCTCGCCTTCAATCGCCTTGCCGCCGGTGGTTACGCGCGCACCTTTGGCCACCGCGTCATCGACCAGTTCGCCGACCTTTTTCACCGCAGCCGCATTTACCAGCGGGCCAAGATCGGTGGTTTCCTCGGCACCCGGGCCAACCCGCAAGGCCGCCATGCGTTCGGTCAGCCGGCGGGTAAACTCTTCGACCACACCGCGCTGTACATAGATGCGGTTCGCGGCCGTGCAGGCCTCGCCGCCATTGCGCATCTTGGCAATCATGGCGCCCTCAATGGCCGCATCCAGATCGGCATCATCGAAGACGACGAAAGGCGCATTGCCGCCCAGCTCCATCGAGGAATGGATCACCTGATCGGCCGCCTTGCGCAAAAGCACCCGGCCCACTTCGGTCGAGCCGGTGAAGGACAGTTTGCGCACACGCGGGTCATCCAGCATCGCATTCACGACCTGGCCGGTGGTTGAGGTGGTCAGCACATTCACCACACCATCCGGCACGCCAGCCTCGGCGAGGATCGCGGCGACGGCATAGGCGGTCAGCGGCGTTTCGGTCGCAGGTTTCAGCACGCAGGTACAGCCAGCGGCCAGGGCAGGCGCAATCTTGCGTGTCGCCATAGCGGCGGGGAAGTTCCAGGGCGTGATCAGAAGAGAGACACCAATCGGCTGATATTGCACCAGAATGCGGTTCGCGCCCGATGGCGCCACGCCCAGATCGCCATGACCGCGCACGGCCTCTTCCGCGAACCAGCGGAAGAATTCAGCGGCATAGGCCACTTCGCCACGCGCATCTTTCAGCGCTTTGCCGTTTTCCAGCGAGATGAGACGCGCGAGCGCTTCGCCGTCGCGCACCATAAGCTCCCAGCATTTCCTGAGGATCTCGCCGCGCTGGCGGGCGGGGGTGGCGGCCCAGCCGGCAGCAGCTGCGGCGGCCGCGTCAACGGCGGCGATGGCATCTTCGGGCGCGGCATTGGCGACGGACCCCAGAACCGACCCGTCGGAAGGGTTGGTCACGTCGATCCGGGTCGGGCGGGCGCCTTCGCGCCATTTGCCGCCAATGAAAAGGTCGGTCGGCCAGGTATTTTCTTGGGTCATCTTACGGTCCTCAGGGTCTCAGGCGGACGCCATGGCAGTGTCGAGAATTTCACGGATCGCCTCGGGCGACAGCGGGCGGGGGTTGTTTTCCACAAGGCGGGCCGCGTTCATCGACAGCGTCGCGATGGAATCGAGGCTGGCCTCCGTCACACCGATCTTGTCTATGGTGGCGGGCATGCCGATACGGGCGAACAGCGCAGACAAAGCCGCGATCAGCGCGTCAGAGGCTTTGGCATCCTCATCCGCAGCCGTCGCCACGCCGATCTCGCGCGCGATTTCAGCATAGTCGCCCGCCGCCACCGACGCGTTGAAACGCATGGTGAAGGGCAGCAGCACGCCGACCCCAAGCCCATGCGCGGTATGGGTTTCCGCACCGATCGGGTATTGGATCGCGTGCGCCGCTGCGGTGCCGGCCGAGCCGAATGCCAGCCCGGCAAGGGTCGAGCCGAGCATCACGGCCGAACGCGCTTCGATATTCTCCGGCTGGTTCACGGCGGTTTCCAGGTGATCAAAGATCAGCCTGATCGCGCGCAGCGCGTAGACATCGGAAAGCGTGTTTTTGCCGACAAAAACCCGGGTCACCGCCAGATCCGGCGTCGCCGCGCGGCTGACGGCGGCAAAGCCCTCAATCGCATGCGCCAGCGCATCGGCGCCGGAGATCGCGGTCAGGCCCTTCGGGCAGGTCACGGTCAGTTCCGGGTCGCAGATCGAGGTATGGGGGATCAGTTCGGGGGACGAGATCCCCACCTTCATCACCCGCTCCGGGTCGGCGAGAACCGCGACAGGGGTGGCCTCGGATCCGGTGCCGGCGGTTGTCGGGATCGCGATGATGGGGCGCACCGGGCCGGGGATCCTGAACTCGCCGTAGTAATTCGACAGCGGGCCCGGGAAGGTCAGAAGCAGGCTCACAAGCTTCGCGAGATCAAGGCAGCTGCCACCGCCAAGGCCGATCACCATATCCGGGGCAAAATCCCTGTAGCGTTCGGCGCAGGTGGTGATGCCATCCAGCGGCAGTTCGGGCTGAGTTTCCGCGAAGACCTCGACCGTGACGCCATTTGCCTCCAGATCGGCCACCAACTCGCCCAGGAGCTGCAGCCCGCCCAGGCGTTCATCGGTGCAGATCAGCGCGCGGGTGCCAAGGTCGCGGGCCAGCCGGCCCAGAGCCGCACGCTGGCCGGGGCCGAAAACAAGGCGCTGCGGGGCGCGGGTGACACCATAATCGAACCGCATGACTTTACTCCTTTTTGCCCTGTCGGCAGGGCCGGTATTGATAGCTTATGAAAGCGCCTGAATGCGCTGCCAGACTTCGGTGGCGACGGTCAGCCCGTCGTGGCCCGCGCGGTCGCGGGTGACGGTGGCACGGTCGCCGGGGATGCGGACGGGCTGTGCCGGATCGGCCGGCGCTGAATGGCGCAGCTCTTCCAGAAAGCCCGAGACCAGCGGCATGAAACCGGAGGCAGGCTCCATCACCACGAAAAGATCGCCCTTGTTGCAGGGCTCGGTCGAATCAAGCGTGCCTTTCACGGCGGTGCCGATGGCCGATCCGGTCAGCGCCGATACCAGCACCTCAAACGCCAGCCCAAGGCCGTAGCCTTTCGCGCCGCCAAAGGGGGCAATCGCGCCGAGCTTGGCGGCATTCGGATCGGTGGTCGGATTGCCCCCGGCATCCAGCGCCCAGCCTTCGGGGATCGGGGCGCCGCGATGGGCGTGGTCATGGATCTTGCCCATCGACACCAGGCTCGTGGCCATGTCGAACACAAATGGCAGCGGCTCTGCCGGAACGCCGATGGTGATGGGATTTGTGCCGATCATCGCGCGCCGCCCGCCATAAGGGTGAACCAGCGCTTCGGACACGGTCATGCCCAAAAGCACCTTCCCCTCCCGGGCCAGCTTTTCGGCATAGAAGGCGAGCATGCCGAGATGGTCGCAATTGCGGATCGCCACCACACAAGAGCCGGTTTCAGCCGCCCTTGCGGTCGCGGTCTCAAGCGCGGCCAGGGCGACAACCGGGCCGAGCCCCTGTTCGCCATCGACATCCAGCAGCGCCTGCCCGCGCCAGGACTGCGCGCCGCGGGTCGCCGGATTGGTCACGCTATTCGCGACACGCTCGATCACGCGGGGCAGGCGCAAAAGGCCATGCGAGGGAACACCGCGCATTTCGGCATCAAGCAACAGCTCCAGCTGGATCGCAGCATGCTCGGGCGACAGACCGCCTTTGGTCAGCGCGCGGATCGCGACAGATCGGATTTCCTCGACAGGGATCATGGGGTCAGCCTTCGTATCTGGGAGCGGCGGCAACCGGGGGGCGCCGGTCGCCGCCGGGGTTACCTATTGCGCCAGAGAGAGATCGCGGAGGAACAGTGATATCTGTGGCACATAGGTGATGAGCATCAGCGACAGAATGATCGCCGACACCGGCCAGATCAGCGGTTTGAACATCCGCTGCACGGGGATCTTCGCAACCGATGCGGCAGCGAAGAGGTTCACCCCAAGCGGCGGCGTGATCATCCCCATGGCAAGGTTCACAATCATGATCATGCCGAAATGCACCGGGTCGACGCCATAAGCGATGGCAATCGGCGCAAGGATCGGCGCCAGCACCAGGATCGCCGCCGAGGTCTCGACAAACATGCCAACAACAAACAGCAGCAGGTTCACAAAGAGCAGGAAGGTGATCCAGCTCTCGAAACTATCCGAGGCCCAGGCGCCAACCATTTTCGGCAGACCCGACATCGAGACGAGGAACGAGAACAACCCCGCCGCCGCGATGATCAGCATGACCGCGCCGGTCGATACCACTGACTGGCGGAAGATTTTCGGCAGGTCAGAGAAGCTCAGCTCGCGATAGATGAACAGCCCGATCACAAGCGCCAGGAAGACGGCGACGGCCGCGGCTTCGGTCGGCGTGAAGATCCCGCCATAGATGCCGCCCACAATCACCACCGGCATCATCAGCGACCAGAAGGCGCTTGCGGCGGATTTCAGGAAGGGCTGGCGGTCATTGCCGTCATTCTTGCCATAGCCTTTCACGCGGCACCAGATCTGCGTCATCACGATCAGCGCAACGGCGATCAGGATGCCCGGGCCGATGCCAGCGATAAAGATCTGGGTGACCGAGGTTTCGGTGGAAACCGCGTAAAGGATCATCGGGATCGAAGGTGGCAGGATCACCCCAAGCTCTGCCGAGGCCGCCTGGATCGTGCCCGCGACCGGGGTCGGATAGCCGTGTTTTACCATGGCCGGGATCAGGATCGCCCCCACGGCGAAGGTGGTGGCGACAGAAGAACCCGAGATCGAGGAGAAGATCATGCAGGTCAGCACGCAAGACGCGGCAAGCCCGCCTTGCACACCGCCAACCATAGATTTCGCGAAATCAACCAGCCGGCGCGACACGCCGCCATGGCTCATCAGATTGCCGGCAAGGATGAAGAAGGGGATCGCCAGCAGCGGAAAGCTGTCCAGCGCGTTGAACATCTTCTGCGGCACCACCATCAGCGGCAGATTGCTGAACATGGTGATGCCGAAAATGGCGGAAAGCGCGATGGCAACCGCCACCGGCACCGAAAGCGCGAAAAGAACGATCAGCGCGGATACGAGAGCGATATTCATTCGGGCAACCTTTCATCCGCGACCGGGCGGAAATGGCCAAGGAGCACGCCCGGCAGCGCGCAGATGCAGCCAACGGGGATTGCCGAATAGAACCAGGCCATCGAGACGCCGAGCATGGCGATCTTCTGGTTCGCAACCCGCATCGCCATCTGGATCCCGTACCAGGACATCACAAAAAGGAAGACGAGCGTCAGCACAAAGACCGCCCAGAGCACCAGCGATTTGATCGGCGCCGGCACCACGTCGCGAATGAATTCCAGCGGAATCATTGCATTGAGGCGGAACCCGGCACAGGCGGCCATGAAGACCATCCAGATCACCGTGCCGCGCGCCAGAATTTCGGTCCAGGCCAGCGAATGCCCGCCACCGAAACGCGACACCACCTGCAGGAAGACCAGAATTGCGGATACGGCAAGCAATGCAGCCGCGATATTATGTGTAAGAGAGACAAACCTCTCTCCGGCGTGCACAAGCCTGCGCATCGCTCCTCCTCCATATGTTGTTGTGGGAGAGTGGGGTCGCGCCCCGGCGCGAGCCCTTCAGCAGGGCCTGTTCAGGCGGGGGCGCGACGGGCTCAGATCACTGCTGTGCGGCGCGGATTTTCTCGAGCGTCTCGCTGCCATAGGTCGAGGTGAAGACGTCATAGACTGCGGAAACCGCCTCGGCGAAAGCTTCCTGGTCGACGGTTTCGATCACTTCCATGCCATTGGCACGCAGCATTTCAAGGCCGCGCTTTTCGTCGTTTTCGACATAGGCGCGATTGGCGGCAACACCGGCGGCGGCCGCTTCACGCACCCAGCCCTGCTCTTCTTCGGTCAGCTGGTCCCAATGGACTTTCGACATCATGATCAGCGAGGGCGAATAGAAATGGCCGGTCAGGGTCGCGTATTTCTGCACTTCCCAGATGCGGTTCGCGATGAAGATCGACATCGGCGTTTCCTGGCCGTCGATGGTGCCCTGTTGCAGCGCCGTGATGACCTCGTTCCAGGACATCGGCAGCGGTGCGGCCCCAAGCGCGGTGAAAGATCCCAGATGGATGTCATTTTCCATCGTACGGATCTTCATGTCCTTCATGTCTTCCGGGGTCTTGATCGGCTTTTTCGAATTGGTGACATAGCGGAAGCCATTTTCGGCCCAGCCAAGCGCCATGATCCCGATCGGTTCGAAATCATCGAGCAGGTCCTGGCCAATCGGGCCGTCAAGGATGGCGCGCGCATTGGCGTAATCTTTGAACAGGAACGGCAGGTCGAGAACATAGGTCGAGGGCACGAAACCACCCACCGGACCGGTCGAGGTGACACCCATTTCAATGGACCCGATCTGCATCCCCTCGAGGATCTCGCGCTCGCCGCCAAGCACGCCATTGGCTTTGATCTCGACAGTGAGATCACCGCCCGAAAGCTCTTCAATCTTTTCCTTGAATGCCTTGGCAGCCGCCCCGTAATGCGATTCTTCCGGCGGGGTCATCGCGATATTCAGGGTGCGGGCTTCAAGCGCGGTCCCAGCCAACATGGCGCAAGCCGAAACGGCAGAAAGCGCCAGAGCGCGGAAATTAAACGACATTTTATCCTCCCTGGGATGGCGGGACTCCCTCCAGAAACGCGCGCCACCCTTGTCATGATATCAACGTATGGACCGGAAAATCCGATACGATACGATTTTAAGCTAGACATCCGATGCGGAAGGGTCAAGAGATTACGGACGGGGAGGAGACGGAAAATGTCAGGGAAGACGCTTGGCCCACAATTATCTTCTGCGGCGCAGCACCCGCGCGAGAAGCATGTGTCGCAACCGCTCGGGGATGAGATCTACGATGCCTTGCTGGGCGATCTGATCTCGCTTCGGATTCCGCCGGGGGAAAGGCTCTCGGTCGATGCGCTGGCGCGTCATTTCGGCGTGTCGCAAACGCCGATCCGGGCGGCGCTGATCCGGCTGGAATCCGAAGGGCTTGTGCAGCAGAAATTCAATTCCGGCTTTTCCGCCGCCCCCCTGCCCGAGGGCAGCCATTTTCGCGATGTCTATGCCTTTCGCCGCATGATCGAGCCCGAACTGGCGGCGCTGGCGGCAGAGAAGGCAACCGCCGAAGACATCGCCGCCCTCGAAGCGCTTTGCGCCGAGATGCGCCACATCGCTGCCGAAAGCCGGCCCGATAATTTCGGCAGTTTTGCCGAGCGCGACAATGCCTTCCACGCCCGGATCGCCCGGATCGCCGGCAACCAGGTCGCCGCCGAGGCGCTGGCGCGGCTCTATATCCATTCGAATCTGTTTCGCCTGCGCTATCACGCGACGATCACCACAAGCGCAGTCAGCGAACATATGGACTTGCTGGAGGCTCTCAGAAACAAGGACGCCGCAGCCGCAAGGGAAACCATGGCGCGCCACCTTGGCCATTCGAAAGACCGGGTCGAACCGTTCTTTATCGAAAGCTGAAACCCATCTGAAATCAGATACCTACGAGGCGCGTTGCCGCCTCTTGTCAGATATGGAGGAAAATCATGGCACTTGATCACCTGATGTGGATCGATTCCACGAAACTGTTCGTAAACGGCGCATGGGTCACGCCCGCGGGCGCTGAGACGATCCCGGTCGAGAACCCTTCGACCGGCGAAGTGATCGGGCAGATCGGACGCGGCACCCTGGCCGAGGTCGATGCCGCCGTCGCCGCCGCGCGCGGCGCGCTGAATGGCGAATGGGGCAAGCTGACCGCGACGCAGCGCGGCCGGATCCTGATGAAAATGTCCGCGCTGGTGCTGGAACGCGCCGAAGAGCTCGCGATGATCGAGACGCTGGATGTCGGCAAACCGCTGAACCAGTCGCGCAATGACTCCATCGCGCTCGCCCGCTATCTCGAATTCTACGCCGGTGCCGCCGACAAGCTGATGGGCACCACGATTCCCTATCAGGAAGGCTTCACCGTCTACACTTTGCGTGAACCGCATGGCGTTTGCGGCATCATCATCCCGTGGAATTACCCGATGCAGATCCTCGGGCGTGGTGTCGGTGCGGCGCTCGCGGCCGGGAATACGGTTGTGCTGAAGCCGGCAGAAGATGCCTCGCTTTCGTCCCTGGCGGTTGCCGCCATCGCGGCAGAGGCGGGCGTTCCGGCAGGCGTGATCAACGTGGTCACCGGCTATGGCCATGACGTGGGTGCGCATCTTTCGTCACATCCGGGCATCAACCATGTCTCCTTCACCGGCTCGGTCGGGACGGGCGTGCGCATCCAGGAAGCGGCGGCGAAGAATGTCGTGCCGGTGACGCTCGAGCTGGGTGGTAAATCGCCGCATATCGTGTTCGACGATGTCGATCTGGAAAAAGCGATGCCGGTTCTGGTCGGCGCCTGTATGCAAAATGCCGGCCAGACCTGTTCGGCGGCTTCGCGCGTGCTGGTGCAGAAGGGCATCTATGACGAGGTCAAGGCCCGCATGATCGCGATCTATGAGGGTCTGACGGTCGGTCCGGCGATTGAAAGCCACAATCTCGGCCCTGTCGTCTCGAAGAAACAGCATCAGATCGTCCAGGGCTTTATTGACCGGGGTCGCGCCGAACTGACCACCGCAGCCCAGGGTAAGCTGCATGCGGACGCACCGGCGGGCGGCAATTACATCCTGCCGACGCTCTTTTCGGAAGTCTCGCCCGACCACGCCCTGGCCCAGCAGGAGATTTTCGGGCCGGTGCAGGTTTTGATCCCCTTCGAGGATGAGGCCGAAGCCATCGCCATCGCCAATGGCACCGATTATGGCCTCGTAACCGGGATCTGGACCCAGGACGGCTCGCGTCAGCTGCGCATGGCGCAAAAGATCCATTCCGGCCAGGTTTTCATCAACAATTACGGTGCAGGCGGCGGGATCGAGCTTCCCTTTGGCGGTGTCGGCAAATCCGGTCATGGCCGCGAAAAGGGCTTCGAGGCGCTGAACGGCTTCACCCATATCAAGACCGTGACCATCAGCCACGGCTGAGACCGATCCTTGCGGGCGCGTGAGAGGGCGCGCCCGCCCCTTCTCATATCGCAACGGCAACCCCCTGCTTCCGCAGGCCGGTCCGCTGTTGCCGCGAACCCGCTGGGGACATCACCATGACCAGAATAGCCTTGTTCGGCGCGGGCGGAAAAATGGGCACCCGCCTGACCCGCAATTTGCAAAAGACCGATTTCGATGTGGCCCATGTCGAGCTGTCACCCGAGGGCCAGCAGCGTCTGAAGGAAGACTTCGCGGTCACCTGTGTCGCGCCGGATGAAGCGATCATCGGTGCTGATGTCGTGGTGCTGGCGGTGCCCGATGCCGTGATCGGCAAGGTCGCAAGCCTTATCGTGCCAAAGCTCGCCAGTGGCACGGTCGTCATCTGTCTCGATCCCGCAGCACCTCATGCCGGCCACCTGCCGCCGCGCGACGATATCGCCTATTTTGTCACCCATCCCTGCCATCCGGGCCTCTTCCGCAATGAGGACAGTGAGGCCGGCCGGCGCGATTTCTTTGGCGGCGTTGCGGCGCCCCAGGGCATCGTCAACGCGCTGATGCAGGGCAGCGAGGCGCAATATGCGCTAGGCGACGCGGTTGCCCGCGCGATCTTTGCCCCGGTTGCCCGCAGTCACCGCGTGACCGTGGAACATATGGCCTATCTGGAGCCCGGGCTGACCGAAACCGTCTGCGCCTCGCTGGTCACCGTGCTTCGCGAAGCGATGGAAGAGGTGATCCGGCGTGGCATCGACCGCGACTGCGCCCGCGAATTCCTGCTAGGCCATATGAGCGTGCTGACCGCCGTGATGTTCGACGAGATCCCCGGCAAGTTTTCGGAGGCCTGCGAGAAGGCCATTGAATTCGGGCGTCCGATGCTGATGCGCGACGACTGGAAAAAAGTGTTCGAACCCGAAGAAATCCGCGCCAGCATCGAGCGGATAACCTGATCAGCCAGATGAGGCGGAGACCGGCTTTCCCGGTCTCCGTATCCCGGCACTGTACCTCAAGCCGCGTGCGCTCAGGATGAAGCCGGGCGCCATCACGTTTTGCAAGATCACCGGGACCACATAGAACAGGATCAGCGAATTGGCCCTCAGGCTGCGCGGCTTTGGTGTCGCAAACAGTCGTCTGAAAAACCCGGCATAAAGCGCTTGGCCCATAGCGGCGCACAGACTTGCGGCAGGGAACATCAAAACCGGCGGCGCCAGTCCGAGAGTGGAAAAAGGCGACAAAGGCAAGATAGGCGCCGATCATCGCGAGATCGCCATGGGCGATGTTCAAAAACCGCAACATGCCGCAAACGAAATTCTGCGCCGAAGCGACAAGCGCTTGGAGCGCACCCGAACAGAGCGCGGCAAAAACAGGTGAGCTGCCATCGGCCCCCCGATTCGGATCTGAGAAGAACGGGCAGCGGTCAGGGCCGCCCGTGAACTGCCGGTGAATGTCGGTGCACTGAGCCTGGGATCTGCCTTACCAGGCGGTTTTCGGGCAGGAGTCCGGTGTCCGGATCTCTTGCGGCCAGAGCAGCTCGAGGGAGGCGTCCTGAATGTGCAGGAAGGATGCCGGCGTCAGACTGTTCTCGACCCTCTCGAACGTCACCGGCCCGTTGATCGTGTCGAAGGTGGCCGCAGCGGTTTCCTCTCGCAGCGCCACGCGGTCAAAACCTGCCACAGCCACCGCCTGTTCGAGGAATTCCCAACGACAAACAAGCGCGCGCCCTGTCGAGCGCATCAGGCGCCTCGCCACATCTCGCGCAACAGGCGTCGAAAAAAGATTGTCGCCTGCCGCCCGCCCTCCTGTTTTGGGCAAACAATGGCCAGCGGTGACGACAGTATCCGCAGCTGTCCCCATCGCCTTTTGAGAGGCGTCGATGATCGACACGACCAGAGCCAGAGCGAAATGTGCTGTCACCCCAGCTCTTTCGCCTGGCCTGTGAAGAGAAAAGCATCCGCCAGGCAACTCAGCGCGATCTCCGTATCCGGCGATGCGGCCTTCGCCTGCGACAGGGGCGAGACATTTGCCATGATCGCGGCGGGGGTGATCGCTTCGGATGCCATCAGCTTTGCCAGTTCCACCCCGGCTTGTCGGGGATGACGGCTGTGGGGAACCAGATCTGGCCGGCCGCCTCCTCGCGCAGCCGCACCGAGGCCGCAGTATTGCCGACCAGCGGAAACTGACAGCGGCTGAGAACCGGCGCCAGCGCAAGAAGATCGGCGTCGACCACGGCGCGGCCAACAGATCGACCTTGTCCTCGGGGATCAGGCGTTCTTCGGCGGCATTACACCCGCCCTGAAACTGAACATGGCCGCATGAAGTCTACTTATGCACCCAGTTAAAACAGGGAGGATTACCGTCGCCTCGAATGCCCAACCCCGTTACAGCTCCAGGCTTGAGGTCTGTTTCGCGCGCCGTCCGAAGGGTTCGGCAAGAGGTCGAAGTGGCTGATGGCAGCGTGGCCGACAGGCTGGAGCTGCTGTCGCGCGAGGCGCTGCTGGACATTGCCTTAGGTCGCACGGGGCTAAGCGCCGCCCTGGCGGTCGAGCTGCAACCGCGCGGCCCAACGATGATTACCGCACCGATTTGCTGACATGGAGCGAAGAGCAGATCGGGGCCTGGCGCGCGGCATCTTGCGACATGAGCGCTTTGACGACCGGGGAAAACGGCTTTCGTCTGCATGCTGCTGGTTGCTGTTCTACGGCATTGTGCTGCGTGCCCATGTGACCGAACCGCCCGAGATCGGGCTTTTGCTGATCGCGATTGTTCCGGTTCTGACACCCGACGGCGCGCGCGGATCCTGAGGCAAAATCCGACCCGCCGTGCAACAGGACGGCGGCGGAGCCCGCATGGGTCATGGACGACTTCGACTCGGCGCGATCATGGTGCGCCTGTTGCATGCGACGGTATCTGCCGGCCCGGCAAGGATGTCTGAGCGAGGAATCCTTCCGGGCCCAGGGAACCGCCAAAGCCGCGCCCGCGTTACAGATTTACGAGGTCCGGGAGCCCGACGGTTGCTCTGGCACGGCAACAGAGCTGTCCACTGAAACCGACATTCTCCGCCACTCCGGCCCCAAACGTCTGTCTTCGATTGGGATCATTCAGGGGGTTATGTCGTGTTTTCCATCATTATGGGTGCCATCTGCGGACTTTTCGGCCTTTGGGTTCTGTGGCTCGGATACGAGCTGGCGGCTGCCGGGGGCAGCTGGTTCTATATCTTCATGGCGCTTGGCCTGATCCTGGCGGGGATTGGGCTGATCCGGCGCCATCAGAGCGGTCTGGCTGTCTATGCCGTAACGCTGATCGTCACCTTCCTCTGGACACTATACGAGGTCGGTTTCGACAAATGGCAGTGGATCCCGCGCGGGGCGCTGCTCGTGGTCTTCGGCCTGATCCTTTGCATCCCGGTCTTCGCACGTGAGATCCGCGCGCAGTCGGGCCGGTCGGCCCCCGGCTATCCGCTGCTTGGCGGCACGGTGGCGGCGATCGTCGTGCTGGCGCTGGTCTCCTGGTTCATCGACCCGGCGCAGATCAGGGGCGCGCTGACAAAACAGGCCAGTACCGGCGACGGGCTCGTCGACCCATCGGGCGTGGCCTATCCCGCAGAGGACTGGACGGCCTATGGCGGCACCAATCTTGGCCAGCGTTATTCTGCGCTGAGGGATATCGACACGGGGAATGTGAAAGGGCTGACACTCGCCTGGGAACATCACACCGGGGATCTGCGCAAGGCGGACGAGGATTCCAAGGAATACACATTCGAGGCCACCCCGATCAAAGTGAACGGGCTTTTGTACTTTTGCACGCCACATAACATCATCCAGGCCCTGGTGCCCGAGACCGGCGCGGTGAAATGGTCTTTTGACCCGATGATGAAGCGCGACCCCTTCTATCAGCACCAGACCTGTCGCGGCGTCTCATGGAACGAGTCGACCGGCTACGCCGCCCCCGCGTCGGACACGCCCGAGGAGCAGGCTGCGATCACTGCGGCAGTGGCGGAATGCCCGAAGCGCATCGTGGCCTCTTCGGTCGACGCGCGGCTTTACACCGTCAACGCCGATACCGGCGCGCTTTGCACCACCTTCGGCGAGAATGGCTATGTGAACCTGCTGGACGGCATGACCGATACCGAACGGGCAAGCTATCAGCAGACCTCGGCGCCGTTGGTGACGAAGGATCTGATCATTCTCGGCTCGGCGATTGCCGATAACTACTATGAAAACAACCCCTCGGGCGTGATCCGCGCCTATGATGTGCGCACCGGCAAGGTCGTGTGGAAATTCGATGCGGGCAAGCCCGACGATACCGCACCGCTTGCCCCCGGTGAGACCTATGTGCCGAATTCCAATGTCGCCTGGACGCAATTCGCGGCCGATGAGACGCTCGGGATGGTCTATATCCCCTTCGGCAATGCCTCGCCCGACCAGGTCGGCATTGCGCGCACGCCCGAACAGGAGGCCTTTGTCGATGCGCTTGCCGCGCTTGATCTGAAGACCGGCCAGCTGAAATGGAAGTTCCAGACCAGTTATCATGACCTCTGGGACCGCGATAACCCCTCGCAGCCGGTACTTCTGAACATGCCGAAGGATGGCGTGGATACGCCTGCGATCATCATCCCGACGAAAATCGGCAATCTCTGGGTGCTCGACCGCCGTGACGGCACGCCGATCCTGCCGGTATCCGAAGTGCAGGTCTCAACTGACAGCGATATTCCCGGCGAAAAACTCTCCGCCGTACAGCCGATGTCTTCGCTGACCTTCGCGCCTGCGCCTTTGCGTGAGGCGGATATGTGGGGGGCCTCGCCCATCGATCAGATCCAGTGTCGCACGACCTTTGTGTCGAACCGCTATGACGGCAATTCCTGGACACCGCCGACCACCACCGGCTCGATCGTCTGGCCCGGCAATATCGGGGTCTTTAACTGGGGTTCGGTCGCGGTGGATCCGGTCAATAAATGGCTGATCGGCACACCGCAATATCTGCCCTATATCTATAAGCTCTATCCGCGTCCCGAAGGCGATCTGACGAAACCGATGTTCCAGGATGATATGTCCGGGGGCGAGGCGAAACCGGGGAATGAGAACCTCGGCGGGCCCTATGCGGTTTCGATCCAGCATTTTCGCTCGGGCCTGGGCGTGCCCTGCAACACGCCGCCCTGGGGTGTGCGGGTCGGCGTTGACCTGACGAATGGCAAAACCGCCTGGAAATATCGCAACGGTACTGTGGCCGGGCAGAAATTCATGGGCGTGAGCTTTCCGATTCCCTTCGAGATGGGGATGCTGGCCCATGGCGGCACGCTGACCACTGCGGGCGGTGTCGCCTTCACTGCGGCGGCGCTGGATGACATCATGCGCGCCTATGACATGCAGACCGGCGAAACGCTGTGGCAGGCCAGACTTCCCGCAGGGGGCCAGGCCACGCCGATGACCTATCGCGGCACCGACGGGAAGCAATATATCGTCGTCGCAGCCGGAGGACATGGCTCGCTTGGCACCACGCCGGGGGATTCGGTTCTGGCCTACCGGCTGGAGTGATCTCCGTGCTTTGCTGCATATGATGTGGTCCATGTGATCTGAAGACCGGCGCGCGGGGCGACCTGTGCGCCGTTTCGCCTTGCCATAGCTGTCAGAAGAAAGCCCTCCCCATGGATCGATTGCCACTGCAGTTTCAGCGCATGATGGCAGCGGGGCGTGATGCCCTGGCCGCCGCAACCGCCGGTGCGATTGCCTGGCTGCTGGCAAGCTGGCTGTTCGGCCATACCCATCCGGTTTTTGCCATGGTGACCGCAATTGTCTGCCTCGCGCCGGGCCTGCCCAATCACGGGCGGCAGGCGACCGGCATCATTCTGGGGGTGACCATCGGCATTCTCGTGGGCGAGGCGGCGCTGCAATTGCCTGTCTCCGGGATCGAGGGGCCGACCACGTCACTGTTGCGCATGATCGTGGCAATTCTGCTTTCGATGATGGTCGGCGCGTCCTTTGGGCTGCCGGCGGTGGTTCCGATCCAGGCCGGGGTTTCGGCGGTGCTGGTGCTCGCAATGGGGGCGGACAGCGCAGGCTGGCACCGGATGCAGGATGTGATCATCGGTGTGGGGGTCGGGCTTTTCTTCAGCCAGGTCCTGCTGACGCCAGACCCTTTGCGCCAGATCGACCGCGCCATGAGCGAATTGCTGACCCGGATCGCGGGCGGGCTCGACCTCGCGGCTCAGGCCCTGCAGGACACAACCCCGCGCCGTGCCGAGATCGCGCAAAGCCATCTGTCGCGCGTTCAGGAAACCATCGGCGCGCTGCAAAACGGCATCGACAGCGCCAGGTACGAGGCGCGCTGGTCGCTGCGGGGGCGCATCGCGGCCAATCGGGTGCGGCGCGAGGCGGAACGTGTTGAGCATGACGCGATCCGGCTGGGCGCCTCGGCACTGCTGCTGGGCGATGCGCTGCTGGTGGCGATGCGCAACGGAAACACACCCCCTGCCGGGCTGGAGGCGAACCTGCGCCACCTTGCTGCAAGCTGCCGTGCCCGGATGACCGGCACCGCCCCGCCTGACCAAGGCCTGGCCAGAACAGAGAGTGTCGACAGCGCCTGGGCCGCCGTTCTTGTGCAAATGCGCGCATTGGGTGCCATCCTTGGTGCGGAGCCCCGGCTTGACCAGCAGCGGCGGGAGGCATATCAGTTATCTGACTAACAAGTTAGCATGATAAGCAAATGGAACCCCGACCGCCAACCCTCGATCTCTTGCTGTATGTGATGCGCGAGCTGCGCCAGAATTACGACGCGCGCGCCGAAGAGCTGGGGCTTACGCTGGCCAGGACCCGGGTTCTGACCTCGCTTTCCAACATGGAAGGCGCCACCCAGGCCGAACTGGCCCAGGATCTGGGCATTGAGGCCCCCACGCTGAAACGTCAGATCGACGGGCTGGAAAAGCTTGGTTTCATCGAGCGGCGCGGCATGGATGGCGATGCCCGCAAACGGGCACTTTTCCTGACCGACAAGGCCCGTTCTGCCGGGATCTCGCGTTTCGTGCGCGCGGTGCGGGCCGAACTGTTCGAGGGTATCACGCCCGAAGACATGGCTGCGATGGACCGCGCGCTGCAGCAAATTGCCATCAATACCGCCAGGATTGGCGAGAAATGACCTCCGCCCCGCAACCCGCGCCCGCAGGAATGAGCACCGCCCAGGCGCTGCCGTTCTTCTTTGCCTCGGTGCTGATCGGTCTGGCACAGGGCCTCGGCCAGGGCTTTGTCAGCGCCAATATTCCGCAGATTGCCGGCGATCTGGGTGTCAGCACCGCCGATGCCAGCTGGCTGATGGCGGCCTATATGATCCCGCGCGCGACGCTGCCCCTGATGCTGATCAAGGTGCGCACTCAGTTTGGTCTGCGCCGCTTTGCCGAGGTCAGTATTGTGGTCTTTGCAGTGGTGGCTTTCGCAGCGCTCTGGATCTCGGATCTGCGCTCGGCGGTGGTGGTGCAGTTCCTGTCCGGCTGTGCCGCTGCGCCGCTTTCGACGCTCGCGTTCCTTTATATGCTGGAGCCACTGAGCCCGCCCGATAAGATGAAATACGGGCTTCCGGCGGTGATGGCGGTGATCCTGATCGGGCCCAATCTGGCGCGCGTCATCTCGCCCTCGCTGATCGGAGATGGCGGTCTGGCGGGCGTGCATTTTGCGGCGCTTGGCCTTGCGCTGATGTCGCTTGCGGTGGTCTGGGTGCTGCCGCTGAAACCACAGCCGCGTGAGAAAGTGATCGAAGCCGGGGATTTCCTCAGCTTCGCGCTGATTTCCTTCGGCTTTTCCGCCATTGTCATCAGTTTTGTGATGGGGCCGATCCATTGGTGGTTCGATGCGCCCTGGATCGGCTGGCTGCTGGCGGGGGCGGTGATCTCGCTGACACTCGCGGTGATCATCGAGCTGGGGCGCCGCGCGCCGCTGGTCGATTTCCGCTGGCTCGCGACCCCGGCCATGCTGCATCTGACGCTGACGCTTTTGCTGTTCCGGCTGGTTCTGTCGGAACAAAGCACCGGGGCGCCCCGGATGTTCCAGGTTCTGGGCGTGGCGCCCTCGCAGATGGAAAGCCTGTTTCTGGTGATCTGTATTGCCGCGATGATGGGCGGCCTCGCCTGTGTCGCCTGGATGAAACAGACCCGCGAGCCGGTGTTTCATGCGGCGGCGCTGGTGCTGATCGCGGCGGCGACGTTCCTCGATTCACAGGCAACGGTCCTGACCCGGCCCGAACAATTCCTGATCAGCCAGGCCCTGATCGGCTTTGCCTCGATGCTGTTCATGCCGCCCGCGATGGTGATGGGGCTGATGGCCGCGCTGAAAAAGGGGCCGAATTATCTTCTGTCCTTCATCATCGTCTTCATTGCAACCCAGAGCCTTGGCGGCGTGATCGGATCGGGGATCTTCACCACCTTCACCACCCATCGCCAGACCTTCCACCTCGCCACCCTGACCGAACAGCTCTCCGCCAGCGACCCGCTGATGCAAAGCGTGATGGCGCAGGGCACCGCGCTTTTTGCCACCCAAAACCCGGATCTCGCGGCGGACCGGCTGCAAACCCTGTCGCAGCTGATGACCGAGGCCGGGCGCCAGGCCTGGGTCATGGCCTATAATGATGCCTATTTCCTGACCTTTCTCATCGCGCTGACCGCGCTTGCGGCGCTGGTCCTGCATGTGCTGCGCGACTGGATCTGGGCCAGGATGAACGCCGCATTCGGTGCAAAACCCGAAATCTCCTCTCCCCCTTCAGAACAGAGCTGACGCCATGAGCCGTTCCTTCTTTGTGCCCACCATTATCGCCGGGGTGATTGGCCTCGCGGGGCTGTTGCTGGTGCTTTTCGCCTGGCATCTGCCGCCTTTCGCACCCTCGGCCCCCACCACTGAAAACGCCTATCTGCGCGGTCGGGTCACCACGATCTCCCCGCAGCTGTCCGGCTATATCGCGAAAGTGGAGGTCCAGGATTTCCAGGAAGTGCGCGAGGGCGATGTGATCGCGGTGCTTGACGACCGCATCTACCGCCAGAAACTTGCCCAGGCCGAAGCCGGGCTGGCCGGCGCAAAAGCTGCGATGGAGGTCGCGGTGCAGAATGTGCGCTCGGCCGAGGCGGTGCTGAAATCGGATGCGGCGGCGCTGGCCTCGGCCGATCTCGCCGTGGAAACCGCGCGGTCCGACAACAGCCGCACCACATCGCTGCGCGAACGCGGCGTGGCGACCGAGGCGGCGCTGGAACAGACCGAACTTGCGCTGCAAAAGGCGCTGACCGCCCAGACCCAGGCTCAGGCCACGATGGATGTGCAGCGCGAACAGCTCGCCAATGCGAAGGTGCAGATCGCAAGTGCCCAGGCCCAGATCGACAATGCCAATGCCGCCGTGGAACTCACCCGGATCGACCTCGGGAACACCGTGATTCGCGCGCCGGCTGCGGGAAAGCTGGGGCAAATCGCGGTCCGGGTCGGGCAATATGTCTCGCCCGGCACCGCGCTGGTCTCGCATGTCGGCCAGGATCTCTGGCTGATCGCGAATTTCAATGAGAGCAGCCTGAACAGTCTCGCCGTCGGCCAGAAGGTGCGCTTCAGCGTCGATGCGCTGCATGGCCAGGTCTTTACCGGCGTGATCGAGAGTTTCTCGCCTGCCACCGCCTCGGAATTCAGCCTGATCGCCGGCACCAATGCCACCGGCAATTTCACCAAGATCGCGCAGCGTGTGCCGGTCCGGATCAGGATTGACCCTGGCCAGGCGCGGGCCGAACTGCTGGCACCGGGCTTTTCGGTGGTCGCCTCGGTGCAGCCGGGCTGACGCGATATGGCTTTCTGCCCCCGCAGGCGACTTTTCAATGAAGCGATGGATCTCTCGATCGGGATCGAACGCCAGCACCAGAACCGTGAGCCCCGGGCGCGGAGCCGGGGCCGGCTGCGCCCAGAGCACCGATTACCGCGCGGTCTGGCATGAGGTGATGGAGGTCGACGGCCCGGCGGGAGCGAATTGCAGCTCGCCCTGGAAGATCCGAGGCTGCGACGCCGCAACCTGCTTCTGGGCATGCTGAGGCCACCGGATGCAGGGGCCTGGCCGACACGGACATTACAAACAGAATGGCCGAGCTGCAGCCCGTCGTCCTGCCTGATGGCAGTCGTGGGACACCTGGCCCGCGCAGCCGTGTTGCGCTTGACTTAGACGGGAGCAGGCGGCGGGTGCCCCGGCCCTTGCTGGGCGCCGCGCCGGCAACGGCGATCCTCGGCGCCACCGGCCAGATCCCCACCCCCGTCCTGGAACGGGGTTCGGCCGGCAGCGGTCTTTCCTCGCGGTTGGATGGCACGCTCTGTAGTGAACCGGGCCCCGAGGCGGGCGACGCGGATAGCGCAGGCGGCGGTGCCGCGCAGCTTCTGGGCACCATCCCGCCCGGCGGTACTGGCGGGCGGGGTTTGAACAGGTAGACCGACACGGAGTTTCCCAACCCCGAAGCCGTTGACATCATAGGGGCCGAAGTGCTGTACGACCATAAGCTGACCAAGCCGTCGGATAACTTCAAAGGCAGCACCGTCAGAGTGCATGATATCCTGCTTTCGGGCAAAAGCTCGGGTTTCCGGCTCAGGGTCTCGGCCAGCGTCAATACCACCGCTCCGGAAC
Source organism: Pseudogemmobacter sp. TB195 (assembly GCF_058313095.1). Lineage (NCBI taxonomy): Bacteria > Pseudomonadati > Pseudomonadota > Alphaproteobacteria > Rhodobacterales > Paracoccaceae > Pseudogemmobacter > Pseudogemmobacter sp. TB195. The sequence goes on along the minus strand of NZ_JBZEGG010000025.1, from coordinate 30,210 downwards.
TCTGGCGGTCTTCCGCGCTGAGCCGGCATGAGGCGGTGCTCCGCGACATCTTGGCGGCTGGCTTCGGCTTCGCCCGGCCCTGATCAGAGAGCGGCCAGAGCGTTGCGAAAGGCGGCGATCACCGCCTCGTCCCGGCGATAGAACACCCATTGTCCGATCCGCTCCCGCACGATCAGCCCCGCCGCCGTCAGCACCGCAAGATGTGCCGAGACCGAAGATTGCGCGAGGCCGCAACGCGCGAATTGCCCGGCGCAGATACCCAGATCATGGGGCAGCGCCTGGTCGGGGAAATGTTGCTCCGGCTTGCGCATCCAGGTCAGCATCTGCCGCCGCGCCGGATGCGCCAGGGCCTTCAGGATCAGATCCTCATCCATGTCCGCACCTCTGCCGGGTCTCTCTCAGGAGATCAATTCTGTCTTATATCGTAAAAATCCGATATATCATTTTGCAAATCCCGATATAAACTCTGCCCATCTTTAGCAGGAATGTCATCATGAGCCGTGACCGTCAGCTTCACCTCGGTGCCTTCATGCGGCCGGTCTCGCTGCATACCGGCGCATGGCGCTATCCCGGCGCCTGGCCGGATGCGAATTTCAACCTCCGCCATCTGACCTATATGGCGCAAAGGCTCGAAGCGGCTAAGTTTGACGCCTTTTTCATGGCTGACCACCTTGCCGTGCTGAATATGCCGGTCGAGGCGCTCAGGCGCAGCCATACCGTCACCTCGTTTGAACCCTTCACGCTGTTATCCGCGCTGGCGGCGGTGACGGAACGGATCGGGCTGATCGCGACGGCCTCGACCAGCTATGACGAGCCCTATCACGTCGCGCGGCGCTTTGCCTCGCTGGATCATATTTCCGGCGGGCGCGCGGGGTGGAATATCGTCACCACATCTAACCCCGATGCGGCACTGAATTTCGGGCGCGAAGACCAGCCTGACCATGCCGACCGCTATGCACGGGCGCGGGAATTCTATGATGTGGTGACCGGGCTCTGGGACACATTTGCCGATGATGCCTTCACGCGCGACGTGCAAAGCGGCCAGTATTTCGACCCGGGCCGGATGCATGTGCTGGGTCACAAAGGGCCAGAGCTTTCGGTGCGCGGACCGCTGAACATCGCGCGGCCTCCGCAGGGCTGGCCAGTGATCGTGCAGGCCGGCGCCTCCGAGCCCGGTCGCCAGCTTGCGGCGGAAACCGCCGAGGCGGTGTTTGCCGCGCCGCAAAGCCTCGCCGATGGACGCGCCTTTTATGCCGATGTGAAAGCGCGGGCGGTGGCGGCGGGCCGGGCGCGCGAAGATATCGTGATCCTGCCCGGCGCCTTTGTGATCGTGGGCGAGACCATTGCCGAGGCAAAGGCGAAACGTGCCGCGCTTGACAGTCTGGTCTATTCTGAAAGCGCCATCGCGTCCCTGTCGATCGCGCTCGGGCTTGATGCATCGGGCTTTGACCCGGATGCGCCTTTGCCCGAGGATCTGCCCGAGACCAACCAGTCGAAATCCAGCCGCGACCGGGTGATCGCAATGGCCCGAAGCGAGGGGCTGACCGTTCGTCAGCTGGCGCAGCGACAGGGCGGCTATTCCGGCCTCTCTTTCATCGGCACACCCGCAAGCATCGCCGATGAAATGGAGGAATGGCTCGACCAGGGCGGCTCTGACGGGTTCAACATCATGTTCCCCTTCCTGCCGGCGGGGCTGACCGATTTCACCGATCAGGTGGTGCCGGAACTGCAACGCCGCGGCCTCTTTCGCCGCGAATATGAGGGGGCGACGCTGCGCGACCACCTTGGCCTGAAACGCCCGCCGAACCGGTTCTTTCCGGCCTGAACCGGCGTTCAGCCGTTCCCGGCCAGCCCCGCCCTGAGCAGATCGCCGTGATGGGCATGCGCCACATCGGGATGCGAGCGCAGGCGGCTTTTCAGATGGTTCAGCCCGACATTACGAAAGAGCGGGTTCAGCGGGTCGACCGTCAGCCCGCGTTCGCGGCTTTTCAGCGCATCTGGCAGCGGCAGGACCGGGATTTCGGCATCGTAATGCGCGCCGAGGAAGAAGGCGTAGGAAAACCGCTCCACCCCCGGCGGCGGGGCGATCACGTCATGCACATCGGCGCGCACGAAGCCATTGGTCGCCAGCTCTAAAAGCTCGCCTGAATTGATCACGAATGTGCCCGGCAGCGGCGGCACCCTGATCCAGTCTCCGTCAAGCGTCTGAACCCGCAGCCCCTCGACCTCGTCTTGCAAGAGAATGGTGATGATGCCGCCATCCTTATGCGCGCCGACCCCCTGATCGGTTTCGGCCACATCGCGCCCCGGATAGCGGATCAGTTTCAGAAGCTGGGTCGGCTGCGGCTCGTAAACCGCGCGGAATGCGTCCGCCTCGAGGCCAAGCGCCAGCGCAATCGCCTGCAAAAGGTCGATCCCAAGCGCCGTCACCCGCTCCTGATAATCCAGCACCACCGGTTTCAGATCGGGCAGCGCGTCGGGCCATTGGTTTGGGCCATGCAGCCGGCTCCACGGATCTGTGCCATCCGGGAGGGGCTCGCCTTCGGTGTTGAAATCGATCTGCTCACGCCAGTCCTGCTCGCCGCGCGTGTGTTCCAGCCCGGCGCGGTTATAGCCGCGAAAATGCGGCGACTTCACCATCTCGACCGCCAGCTTCTCCGCCTCGGGCAGCGCAAAAAACGCCCGTGACAGACGTTTGAGATCCTGGATCAGCGTCTCGGGGACATCATGGCCGGTCAGGTAGAAAAACCCGTGATCATGAAGCACCGCGCGCAGTTCCTCAACGAAAGAGGCACGCGCGTCAGGCCCGGCATGGAAACGGGAGACATCGAGAATGGGAAGGGTGCTGGACAATCTGGGCTCCTGATCCGGCGCATGGCAAGATAAAAGGTAAGATGCGGGGAGAGGGAGGGCCCTCCCCGCGCCGGGGTTTACGCCCGGGTTTCACGGCGGAACTTTACGCGGCCTTGCGGTCGCGATTGCCCGATACCGCCGCAAGAGCCTGCTTCAGATCGGCGATGATATCCTCCGGATGCTCGATCCCGATCGAAAGACGCACATATCCCGGCGTGACGCCTGCGGCCTGTTGTTCAGCCCCGGTCAGCTGCTGATGCGTGGTCGAGGCCGGATGGATCGCGAGACTGCGCGCATCGCCGATATTCGCCACGTGATGGAAAAGCTGCAGCGCGTCGATAAAGGCGCGGCCGGCATCAACGCCGCCTTCCAGCTCGAACCCGATCAGCGCGCCATAACCGCCTTCGAGATAGGTATCGGCGCGGCGCCGGGCCTCGCCGCCCTGCAGGCCGGGATAGATCACCTGGGTGACGCCGGGCAGCGCGGCCAGCACGTCCGCCACCTGACGGGCGTTTTCATTGTGCTGACGGATGCGCAAAGGCAGCGTCTCCAGCCCCTGCAAGGTCAGGAAGGCGTTTTGCGGCGCAACCGAGGCGCCGATGTCACGCAGCAGCTTGACCCGCGCGCGCAGCACATAGGCGATGGGGCCAAGGGGTTTCGCAGCCTCGGTCCAGATCGCACCGTGATAGGCGGGATCGGGCTGGGTCAAAAGCGGGAAACGGGCGGCATGGGCCTCCCAGTCGAAGGTGCCGCCATCAATGATCGCGCCGCCAATCGCGGTGCCATGGCCGCCGATATATTTCGTTGTCGAATAGACCACCACCGCTGCGCCATGTTTCAGGGGCTTTGCGGTCAAAGGCGCCGCCGTATTGTCGAGGATCAGTGGCACACCGAGCTTGCGGCCCAGCTCGGCCACTTCCGCGATCGGGAAGACCTGAAGCTTGGGGTTCGGCAGCGTCTCGCCAAACCAGGCGCGGGTTTTGTCGTCAGTCGCTTTGGCGAAATTCTGCGGATCGGCCTGATCGACGAACCGCACCTCGATGCCGAACTGCTTCAGCGTATTCGACAAAAGCGTGACCGTGCCGCCATAGAGATCAGTCGAGGCGACGATATTGTCACCGGCCTGGGCGATATTCGTCAGCGCGAAAAACGTCGCGGCCTGGCCCGAGGCCAGAGCCAGCGCCGCCGCGCCGCCCTCGATCTGCGCGAGCCGGGTTTCCAGCGCGTCAGTCGTCGGATTGCCGATGCGGGAATAGATGTTCCCCAGCTCCTCCAGCGCGAACAGACGCGCGGCATGGGCGGTATCGTCAAACTGGAAGCTGGTATTCTGGTAGATCGGCACCGCGAGCGAGCCGGTCGCCGGATCGGTGCGCCAGGTGCCGCCATGCAGGGCGAGCGTCTCGGGGTGCAGGCTGGTCGTCGCCATCGGGATCATCCTTTCAGGTGGATCAGGGGGTCGGGCAACGGCCCGCAGGGTGAGATGGCACCAGCATCGTCAAATCATCACGATTGTTTCAATCGTCTTATCAGGGGCGTTCAGGGAAGGAGATTTTCTTCGCCCCTGCCCCGGCAGGAGAGTTGATCTTTTCTGCACGAAACCGCCCCGGAACGGGAAGAACCACAGAGAATTTCTTTGCCTGGCATGGCCGCGCAGCCTGTATCTGACGTGATTCGAAAAGCAGCGCCGGCGGGCGGCAGCAGAATTATTCTCCGCGCCGTCCCTGCGGCGAAAGAGAGCTGCTCTTCAGTCGCGTAATTACAGAAATATCATGTAAATCAGCAAGATACTTGATATAATTCAGGCTCCGCGCTCGGATTGGCTCATGAAACCGGCAGATATCGGAGCATCTTTCCATGAGCAATGAACGACTTTTCGGCCGCACCCTGCGCGGTCTTGCAGCAGCAGCGGCACTTGCCGCAACTGCCCTTCCCGCGACCGCAGGCGGCACGCTGGACGCGATCAAAGAGCGCGGCGTGATCAAGGTCGGTGTCGGCACCACACCGGGTTTCTTCTCGCCCGACAGCGAGGGCAAATGGCAGGGCTTCTTCATTGATTATGGCCGGGCGCTCTCGATCGCGGTCTTCAATGAAGACGGCAAGGTGGAGTTCACCAATTCGTCACCGCAACAGCGCCTGCCCGCGCTTCAGGCCGGCGAGTTTGACATCCTCCTGTCGGGCGTCACCGTCACGATCAACCGCGCCTTCAACCTTGGCTTCCATTTCGGGCCGACGGTGTTTTATGACGGCCAGGGCATCCTTGCGCGCAAAGAGCTTGGCGTGACCTCGGCGGCAGAGCTCGACGGCGCGGTGATCGGGGTGCAATCGGGCACCACGGGCGAGCTGAACATCGCCGATTTCTTCCGCAAATCCGGCCATGAATTCACGCCGGTCACCATCGAAGACACTTCGGAATTCATCGCGGCGCTGGAATCGGGCCGGGTCGATGCGATCACCCAGGACAGCTCGGATCTCGTGGGCAAGCTGCAACAGCTGAAGAACACCGATGACTATGTGCTTCTGCCCGAACGGCTGTCGAAAGAGCCGCTCGCGCCTGCGATCAAGGCCGGTGATGACCAATGGCTCGAAATCGTCAACTGGACCGTCTATGCCACGATCCAGGCCGAAGAATGGGGCATCACCTCGGCCAATGTCGATGAATTCCTGAAATCGGAAGATCCGGCGATCCAGCGTTTCCTCGGCGTTGATCCGTCTTTGGCCGAGGCCATCGGGTTCAAGCCGGACTGGGCCTATAAGATCATCAAGACCGTGGGCAATTACGGCGAGATCTATGAGCGCCACCTGACGCCGCTGGGCTGGAAGCGCGGCTATAACGACATCTGGACCAATGGCGGGCTGCTCTATTCGCCGCCCTTCCGCTGAGCAGGTCAAAGAAGGTGAACATCCCCCTCCGTGAGGCAGGGCCCAATGAGGCAGGGCGGGGTCAGTCACCGCATCGGCGCGGGGTTATTCCCGCGCTGGTCGCATGGTGGGGGCCGCGCCCCTATACGCAGCTGGCTCTGGTCCTGGTGATCCTGGCCGGGCTCTGGCTTTTGGGCCAGAACATCGCCGCCGCGCTGGAGAAAGCCGGGATCTCGCCCGGCTTTGCCTTTCTTACACGCGCCGCGAGTTTCCAGATCGGCGAGAGCGTGATCCCCTTTTCCGCCGGTGACACCTATCTGCGCGCCATCGGTGTTGGCGTGATCAACACGCTGCGTGTGGCCGCAGTGGGCTGTGTGCTGGCGGCTTTGCTCGGGACGGCGCTTGGGGTTCTGGGGCTGATGGGCAACCCGCTCCTGACCCGGCTGGTCAGGATCTATGTCGAGCTGATCCGCAACACGCCGCTGTTGCTACAATTGTTCTTCTGGATCGCGCTGGCGCGCAACCTTCCGGGGCCGAAACAGGCGGTGCATGGGGGTGGTATCTGGCTGACAAATCGCGGCGTCTATGTCCCCGCGCCGGTGGTCGAGGCTGGCTGGCTCTGGCTGCTTCTGGCCTGCGCGGTCGTGATCATCGCCGTGCTGGCGCTGCGCCGGTTTGCCGGGCGCAGGCGCGGCACCTGGCCCGTTGCCCTGGCGCTGATCGCCGGCATCTTCTGGCAGGCCGGTCTCAGCTTTGACATCCCCGCGCTTAAGGGGCTGAACGTGCGCGGCGGACTGGTGCTGTCGCCGGAATATGCCGCGCTTCTGATCGCGCTGGTCGTGAAATTCTCGGCCGCGATTGCCGAGATCGTGCGCGCTGGCATCCTTTCCGTCCCAGAGGGCCAGCGCGAGGCCGCCCGCGCCATGGGCCTTTCCGACTGGCAGATCATGCGCCTTGTGATCCTGCCGCAGGCGCTGCGGGTGATCGTGCCGCTGACCACTTCGGTCTTTCTTGATCTGACCAAGGATTCGAGCCTCGCCGTCGCGATCGGCTATCCCGATCTCGTCTCGGTCCTGAACACCACCGCGAACACCACCGGCCAGGCCATCGAGGCAGTCCTGATCATGGCGGGCACCTTCCTCATGCTCAACCTATGCGTCGCCGCGCTGATGAACCATTACAACCGCCGCGTCGCCCTGCGCGGAGAGGGGCGCAGATGAGCGTGATCTTTATGAATTATCGCAGCCGCGACCTGGTTGCGCCCTTGTGGCGCAGCCTTGCGGGCGGGCCGCTGAACACCGTGCTGGCGCTGGCCTCGGTGCTGATGCTGGCGCTGATCCTGCCGCCCTTGATCCATTGGGCGGTTACCGACGCTGTCTTCAGCGGCACGCAGGAGGAATGCCGTGCCGCCAGCGGCGCCTGCTGGGCCTTTCTGCGCGCCAAGGCGCGTTTCATCCTGTTCGCCTTTTACCCCGGCGAGCATCTCTGGCGGCCGATCCTAGTGATCGTCGCACTGCTGGGTCTGATGGTGGCATCGGTGCTGCCGCGTTTCTGGGGGCCGTTCCTGATCCTGGCCTGGCCGGTCACGCTGGCACTGGCCTGGGCGCTGATGGCGGGCGGGACATGGACCGGGGGGATCCTCACGCGGGTCTCGCTGAACGACTGGGGTGGGCTGCCGGTGACGCTGCTGGTGTGGTCGACCTGCATGGCCTTTGCCTTTCCGGCGGCTGTGCTTCTGGCGCTGGCACGGGCCTCGGATATGGGCGGGCTGCGGCTGATTTCGATCACCTATATCGAGGTGATGCGCGCCATTCCGATGGTTGCGATCCTGTATTTCGCCATGCTGATCCTGCCGCTGGCTTTGCCGCAGGGCGTGATCCTGGATAAGCTGATCCGCGCCACGATCATGGTCGCCCTGTTCTGGACCGCCTATCTGGCAGAGGTCGTGCGGGGCGGGCTGCAAACCGTTGGCCCGGGCCAGGCCGAGGCGGCACAGTCACTCGGGCTGGGCTATTGGCGCATCATGCAGCTGGTGGTGCTGCCCCAGGCTTTGCGCCAGGTGATTCCGGGGCTCGTCAATCTTGGCATCGGCTTTCTGCTGGCGACCTCGCTGCTGGCGGTGATCGGGGCGTTTGATCTTTTGAACACCGCCCGGGCCTCGACCACTGACACGCAATGGCTGGGGTTTTACGATGAGGCCTATGTCTTAGCGGCCCTGATCTATTTCCTGCTCTGCTATGGCGGCTCGCGCTACAGCAGCTGGCTCGAAACGCGGCTGCGCCGGCGATGACCCTGTGCCCGCCGGAAGAGGGAATTTCCCCCCGGCCCATATAGCCAGACATGGCTGTGCCAGCCGGAGGGTGGTCTTCGAAATCCTGTTCCCCCGGCCCTGATCTATCCTCTGACCTGATCCATTACGGCTCCCGGTTACCCCTTCCCTTCTTAACAAAAGCGAACCCGCATTATGACAGCATCCCTTCGAAACGGCCTTTCGCGCCGGACCCTTCTGACAACCGGCGCGGCTGCGGCGGGCCTTGGCGCGGCCGGCCTTTCGACCGGGATCAGCACACGCCGCGCTATGGCCGGCAACCTGACCAAAATCAAACTTGAATGGACCGAAGTGGCCGCCTGCCACGCCCCGGTCGGGTTCGCGCTGGAAAAGGGCATTTTCGAGAAACACGGGCTGGATGTGGAACTGTTCTACCAGGGCGCCAGCGGCCAGACCCTGATCCAGGCCCTTGCCACCCGCAAGGCCGAGGCCGGGCCGGGTCTGCTTTATGACTGGCTGAAACCGATCGAGCAGGGCTTTGACGTCAAACTTTTCGCCGGGTCGCATGGCGGCTGCCAGAGCATCCTGACACCGCAGGACAGCGGCATCAGAACGCTGGAGGATCTGCGGGGCAAAACCATCGGCACCTTTGATGTGATGTCGCCCTCGCGCGTGGCATTTTCGGTCGCGCTGAAGAAAGCCGGGCTTGACCCCGATCAGGATGTGACCTGGAAGGTCTTCCCCTTCGATCTGGTGGCCGAGGCCGTGCTGCGCGGCGAGGCGGATGCGCTGGCCCATATGGATCCCTGGGCTTACGGCTGGGAAAAGGAACATAAATTCCACCGCGTCGCCGATACCCAGACGCTCAGTTTCCAGGATCGGGTCTGCTGCGTGCTGGGTGTGAACGGGGATTATTACGAGACCAACAAAGACGCGCTGAAACGCGTCGCCGCCGCCAATCTCGAGGTGCACCAATATACCGCCGCCCATCCCGACGAGGTCGCGCAATGGTATTTCGACACTTTGCGCCCCGGCATGTCGGTCGAGACCCTGACCGAGGTTCTGGCCTCTTTCACCTATCATGAGCACTGGTTCGGCGACAAACTGCGCGATGAGGTCAGACGCGGTTATGAGGATCTGAAGCTGACCGGCGTGGCCGATGCCTCGACCGATCCGGAAGAGATCGCCAGCCGCATCACCATCGACATTTTCGCCTGACCCCTGACTGGACGACCCGGAATGAGCGATCTGCCTGAAATCGGGCGGGGGGTTTACGCCTCCGCCACCCGCCTGCCCCTGCCCATCTGGCGCGACGGCCTGCTGGCCGCGCTGGCCTGGGGTTCGGTCTCGGTGGCGACACTGATCCTGCCTGATGTCATCCAATGGGGGGCGACCGGCACCTTCGCCGCGCTCACGGGCACGGTCGCCGCGATCTTCCTCGCGCTGGCCTTCACCGTGCCGCCCGGGCAAAGCAGCACCCTGACGCATTACGGCCCCTGGTTTATCGTGCTGGGCCTGTGGCTTTTGCTGTGGGAGGTGATCACCGCAAAGCTCGGCTGGTTGCCTAAGCCGTTCTTTTCACCGCCCCAGGGTCTGTTGCATGTCTATATGACCGACTGGGACCGGCTTTTGATCTGTATCGCCTATACCGGGCGACTTTGGGGGCTGGGCTTTTTCATCGGCATTTCAGCAGGCTTTCTGGCCGGGGTGGGTCTGGGCTGGTCAAAGCGGTTCGCCTATTGGGGGATGCCGGTGCTGAAGCTGATCGGGCCGGTGCCCGCCAGCGCCTGGATCCCATGCGCCTTTTTCATCTTCCCCTCGACCTTTCAGGCCTCGGTGTTTCTGGTGGCGCTGGCCTCGGGGATCCCGGTCGCGATCCTGACTGCATCGGGGATCTCCCAGGTCAACCGCGCTTTCTATGATGTGGCGCGGACCTTGGGCGCGACCAGCCGCTGGCAGGTTACCAAAATTGCCATTCCGGCGGCGCTGCCCAATGTGTTTGTCGGGCTGTTCATGGGGCTTTACTACAGCTTTGCCGTCCTGGTGGTGGCCGAAATGCTGGGCGCGAAATTCGGCCTCGGCTGGTATCTGCAGTTCAACACGGCCTATTCGGCCTATGCCAATGTCTATGCCGCGCTGATCGTCATGGCGCTGATCTGTGCCGGGCTGGTGAAGCTGTTGTTCCTGATCCGGGACCGGCTGCTGGGCTGGCAAAAGGGGATCCTCTGATGTCTGCTGTCACCCCCGTCGGGCTGCGCTTCGACCATGTCTCGCATGGGTATGATATCGGCGGCGCGCTGTTGCCGGTGCTGGAGGATGTATCCCTCGATATCGCGCCCGGCGAATTCGTCGCATTGCTGGGCCCATCCGGCTGCGGCAAGTCGACCCTTCTGCGGCTGGCGGCCGGGCTGGAACTGCCGCGCGCGGGTGAGGCGCTGGCCGGCGGCGTGCCGATCACCGGCCCCGGCCCCGAGCGCATCCTCGTCTTTCAGGAAGCGACCCTTTTCCCCTGGCGCACGGTGCGCCGCAATGTCGAAGCCGGCCCCGAAGCGCGCGGCGAGCTGGCCTCAAAGCAGGCCCGCGTCGATGAGGCGCTGCGTCTCGTCGGCCTTGAGGCTTTCGGCGCGGCCTACCCGCATCAGCTGTCCGGCGGCATGGCGCAGCGCGCCGCGATTGCCCGCGCGCTGGTCAATGACCCGCGCCTCTTGTTGCTGGATGAACCGCTGGGCAAACTTGACAGCCTGACCAGGCTCAATCTGCAAAAGGATCTGATCCGTCTCTGGCAGGATCGCGGATTTACCGCGCTGCTGGTCACGCATGACGTGGAGGAGGCACTGTTGCTTGCCGACCGGGTGGTGCTGTTCTCGCCGCGCCCGGCCCGCATCATCGAGGAACTGCGGGTTGACCGCCCGCATCCCCGCCGCCGCGATGACCCCGTGCTGATTGCGCTGAGAACGCGGCTTCTTGCCAGCCTCGGGGTTCTGGAGGATGTCTGACCGTCTGCGACCGGTCTGGGTGCTGGCTGTCGGAGCCGGACTTATCCTCCTCGCCCTCATGTGGTGGTATGTGATTTTCGGCACCATCGTCAGCGAGGGCTACGGCAAATACAGCCAGGCCGCGCCCTGCCTCTGGGGCACATCGGGCTATACCTGCCAGCTGATGCTGTCGCTTTGCAGCGTTGATTACCTGCTGATCCCGAAAGCCTACCGTCCGGAGCTGTTCCAGACAGGCGTCTTACTGCTGCTGTCCGGCGGGCTTTTTGCGGCGCTGCGGCGCAGCCGACGCATGTAAGATTGACACCCACTTCCGTTTATTAAGCCCAGCCCGGCTTCGGCGCCCCTGTCCTGGCCGAAAGTCCGCCTTGTGCCGCATCGGCGTTTTTGCAGAGGTCAGGCACCAGCCGGACGCTCCCCTTTCCCCGCTGAGCCCATGCCACGCGTTCGATCCCGGCGGTGCCGGGAGCATTGAAGCAGTTGATCAGTGCAACGCGGATCCGGATGTCGGCTGTCTGGCGATCACTGCATCAAAGACCACCCTGGTCAGCGCGGGCGGCTCCGGAAACCTCATGTCAGCCAGGTCAGCCCGTCCTTTGCAATCTGTAAACGCTTCCGGTTCATCGCGGGACAGCCTGCATGTCGCGACGATTTAGTCCCATGTGGTTTGGCAGACCATGGTCCTAAATGCGCCGAACCCAAGAGTATGTGCTTCGATGAACTTGTCGTTGAGCACGCGGGGCTCAGCTGCCGCCTGTGAGATAAGCCTGCGTCTGGCATCTTGCCGGTTCTGTGCGTCTGATATGGGGGCTGGAGCCACTGTTCTGGCCACCGCTGGCCGGTCCTGCTAGCGATATGAATGACTCCGGGCACTCGCGGCAGAAATTTTTCACCCGGGTCGGTCAAGGCGCTCGTTCAGTGTCGATGGCTGCTGCCGCTATTGCCACGCGAAACATGCTGCACTGTGCCAGAAGATCTCCGCATGCCTTTCCGGGGTAGGGGACGCTGGACGTTCGGGCGGTGGAGATTATGGAAATCGCATTGGGGATACTGAGGGTAACAGAGGCGCTGGAGGGGCCGGCAATGAGAGGATGATAAGACATCTCCATTGATGTGCCCATTCATGCCGTTGCCCGCGCATGCCGACGTATAAACTGCGGAGGCTGGCCAAGAACCCGAAGAAAGGCCCGTCGCATACGTTCGCGATCGGCGAAGCCGGTTTCAGAGGCGATTGCGTCAAGGGAATGCCGACCATCTTCTATCATCAGTCTGGCCGCTTCGACGCGAAGGTGCTCGACTGCCTTTGCGGGCGTCTGTGTCGTTTCTGCGCGAAATGCCCTGCTGAATTGACGCGGGCTGAGGCTGGCCGCCTGCGCCAGCTCCTCGACCGAGAGAGTGTCCTTCAGATTTCGTCTGGCATGATCAAGAGCGCGCTGGATTCGATCCGATTTCGGCTCAAGCTCCAGAAGTGTCGAGAATTGCGACTGGCCGCCTGCACGGCGATGGTAGACCACCAGTTTGCGCGCTACTGATCGCGCCGCTTCGACACCATGGTCATTTTCTATCATGGCGAGAGCGAGATCGATGCCAGCGGTCATGCCGGCCGACGTCCAGACCGGACCGTCGGTGATATAAATCCGGTCCTCCTCGACCTTCACGGCCGGGAACCGCGTCTGCAACTCCTTCGCGAAATGCCAATGGGTCGTCGCCCGCCGGCCGTCGAGTATACCCGCTTCTGCCAGTACAAAAGCGCCCGTGCAGGGTGCGGCCATCCTTCTGACCGTCTTCATGGATCGCAGCAGGAATTCGGTGAGCGCGGGCGTGACCGGTTCGATCTCAGTCCCCGCCCCGATGATGACGGTATCGAATGGGAATTTGCCAAAGGCTACGGTCTCGACGCCGAACCCGGCGGAGGATTTTACCAGGCCGCCATTCTCGGAGCGCAACGAGATTCTGTAGGCAGATGTGCCCAGAGCATGATTTGCGATTTCGAATGCGGTGATGACCGCAAAGCTCATGACCTGAAAGCCAGGGAAGACGACGAAGCCGATTGTGTGCATGAGGGATGTGCTCACTGTCTGAAACAGGTGGTTATATGACATTTGAGACATAAATGAAAGAGGCTATACCGTCATCATGTGAAGCTCGCGATCAGTCGCCGCGGATAGTAAGGAGATTACCATGACAACAAGTGACAAGGGCACGGCGGTCGTTACCGGTGCCTCAAGCGGAATCGGCGCGATCTATGCCGACCGCCTGAGCCGTCGCGGCTATAATTTGATCCTGGTGGCGCGCAATCGCGGTCGCCTCGACGCTCTCGCCAGGAATATCGCAGACAATACCGGCCGGTCCGTTGAAATCGTCACTGCGGACCTTCGAAATAAGGCCGACATCTCGCGCGTCGAAGAGCTTTTGCGGACAGATGCCAGTATCACGGCGCTCGTCAACAATGCAGGGATGGGTGCGACCGGCCCGCTTCTGAGCTCCGACATCGACACGATGGAGAAGATGATCGCCTTGAACGTCAATGCACTCACGCGGCTGACCTATGCAGCAGTACCAGGCCTGGTCGCCCGAGGCGGCGGCACAATTATAAACATCGCCTCCATCGTCGCAATCGCGCCAGAATTGCTGAACGGCGTCTATGGCGCGTCCAAGGCTTTCGTGCTGGCCTTCAGTCAGTCACTTCGGCATGAGCTCGAAGACAAAGGTGTCAGGGTCCAGGCGGTTCTGCCAGGTGCGACCGCGACGGATTTCTGGGAACTATCGGGCACTCCGGTCGAACATCTGCCGTCTGAGATCGTCATGACTGCGGAAGCGATGGTCGACGCCGCGCTTGCGGGCTTCGACCAGGGCGAGTTCGCGACCATACCATCGCTGCCTGACGCTTCCGATCTCGCTAACTATGAAGCCGCGCGCCAGAAGCTGATGCCGAACCTGTCACGAAGCGTTCCGGCGGCTCGATACACGTTGTGACGCCTCACACCAACGAGCTGAGCTTCAGTTTTGCTAAGGGATGGCTGGTCTTTTGGTCGGTCGGCGCGTCGCCGCCTGTCTCAAGCCATCCAGGAGAGCCCTATTCGTTTTCGACAGAAAGATACAGACCATGGCTCCAAGGCTGAATGGTAAGGTGGCGTCATCACCGGCGGCGCACATGTCTTCATCATGGGGCGCCGCCAGACCGAACTCAACGCCGCCTGTGAGGCGGTGGGCACGCAACTTACGGCGGTGCAAGGCGACGTTACGAATCTGGGCGACTTGGACCGCCCCTATTCGATCGTCAAGGCCGACAAGGGAGCGCACGGGACACCGACATGAAATGGTCGCTGTCGAGAAGTTGCACCGAAGCATTGGAATTATCCCGGCATAAGGCGAGCGCCCCGGCGGGCAGAAAAGTGAATCGTTCTTCCCACAGATCGCCAGAAGTGGCGGCTGGCGGCTTCTGAAATTGTCATGGCGCTTTGATAAGGCGCGACGCGGGCTTTGTCGCTGCCCCCCATAGACATATTGCCACCGGGTGAACCCAATCCCCGGCATGTCCGGCGCGACCAGATGACCCCGGTCGGCAAAAAATGGCAGCGGATCGCGAAAAACAAGCGAGGAGGAAGGGATGCGGTGCACCAGCAGGGCCGCAGGCGAGATCTGGTCTCGCGCTTCCAGTTAGAAAACGCCTGCCTCGCCTGCCGCAGTCGGCTTAAGGAACGGGGTGATAGTGCATGTGATAATAGTTCCTCCAGCTTACCGGGTCAGAATAGAGCCAGGGCGCGACCGCTGCGCCCCGCCTTTGCGCGCGGGCTCAGGAAGGCTCTGGCGCCCAGTGGGTTGAAACCACAGAAGACTCCCCGATTGCCGCAGAACGCGGCAGCCACATATCTGGCTGCGGCTGCCGCATAAGTGCCGTGTTAGGCTCAGCCTGCCGCGAGACTGTCGACCAGACCCGAGAGGCGTTTCATCCGCTCAAGCGCGTCGCTGCGCAGAGCCGCTTCCATATCGGGCTGGCCGATCACGCCGCGCCAGACTGCGCGCCCGGCGAGAAAGCCGCTTGCCCCGCCTTTGCAGGCCCATTCCACGGCCTTTGGGAAATGATCGGGGTCAACGCCGGACGACAGAACAACCCAGGGCGATGCGATCATCGAGGTCAGCTTCTCGCAACGGCTGCGGATCTCTGCCTCAGTGCCATTGCCATGCAGCGGCACCTCGGCCTTATAGATGTCCGCGCCGCGCGCGCCCAGTTCGCGGGCCGCAAGATAGACACCTTCTTCCAGGTCGCAGGGCTGGCCGTCACGGCGCTTGCGCGAAACCGGCTCGATCAGGCTGACGACACCGGCAGCGCGGCATTTCTCGATAAAGCGGTCGGTCATCCGGATCCGGGCTTCGGCAGATTCGTCAGGCCGGTAGATAATCAAAAGCTTCAGCGCTGCTGCCCCCTGATCACGCATGATCCTGGCGTCGATCGTCTCATCGATGACGGATTCGCCAACAAGTTCATCGCCGATTGCGGTGAACTGATCCGCAGCCGCGATCAGCGCACATCCGGGCGCGACTGCAGCCTCGGCAACGGCACGGTCCCATGCGAAGGGCTTATCGATCAGCACTGCCGAGGCCTCGGCGGTCAGGGCCCGCAGGGCGGCGATCTTGAAATCGGAGATTTGCTGATCGGTGATCGGCCCGGGCAGCTTTTCGGCAAACATCGCCCGCATCGACTCGCGCTGGTCGATGGCAAGCATGGCAAAGGCTCCCGAGGGCCGGGCGAGGTCAGCAATAGCAGGATTAGTCATTGGATACTCCATTGGCCGCAGACAAAGGCGTCTGCGGTGCTTTGGTCAGGAAATCTCGGCGAGAACGGCTGCCGTAATTTCAGTGGTGCTGGCGGTTCCGCCCATATCGGACGGGCGCAGCGTGCCGCTGGCGGTGACCCGCGCCATGGCGTCAAGAATGGATTGTGCCTCGGCAGCATTGCCAAGGTGGTCGAGCATAAGCGCCGCCGACCAGATTGCCGCCAGCGGATTGGCGATCCCCCTGCCTGCTATATCGGGGGCAGAGCCATGCACCGGCTCGAACATCGACGGCACGCCACCGGCGGGGTTGATATTTGCCGAAGCGGCAAAGCCCAACCCCCCCTGGATCGCGGCGCCAAGATCGGTGAGGATATCGCCGAACAGGTTCGAGGCGACGACAACATCCAGCGTTTCCGGCTGCATGACGAAGCGCGCGGCAATCGCGTCGATATGGTAGCGCGTTACCGTCACATCGGGATAATCGGCGGCAACCTCCTCGGTCACCTCATCCCAGAAGACCATCGAGAACTTCTGGGCATTCGACTTGGTGACCGAAGCCAGCCGGCCCGAGCGGCTGCGCGCCATGTCAAAGCCGTAGCGCAGGATCCGCTCGACTCCGCGCCTTGTGAAGACCGAAGTTTCAACGGCCACTTCGGCGGGTGTCCCTACATGGACACGGCCACCTGCGCCACTGTATTCGCCCTCGGTATTCTCCCGGATGCAGAGGATATCGAAATCGCTCTTGCGCAACGGCCCCTCCACGCCAGGCAGCAAACGATGCGGGCGGGCATTGACATAAAGGTCAAAGGCCTTGCGGATCGGCAGCAAAAGCCCGTGCAAAGACACGGAATCTGGCACTTTTTGCGGCCAGCCAACCGCCCCCAGAAAGATGGAATCATGGCCCCGCAGCTGCTCGATCCCGTCTTCGGGCATCATGCGGCCGGTCGCGAGCCAGGTTTCACAGGACCAGTCATAGCGGGTGAAGGCCAGTTGGTCCGCACTGCCGCGCATGGCTTTCTCCAGCACCTCGACAGCGGCATCAGTGACTTCGGTGCCGATGCCGTCGCCGGGGATCAGCGCGATCTTATGGTGCTTCATGGGTCAGTCCGCCGATGCAGGTATATTTGATGCTCAGATAGTCGAGGATGCCGTATTTTGACCCTTCCGAGCCGATCCCGGATTCCTTGACGCCGCCGAAGGGCGCGACCTCGCTGGTCACGATCCCCTCATTGACTCCGACAATGCCGTATTCCAGCGCCGCGCTGACGCGGAAGCCGCGTCCCAGATCACGGGTGTAGAAATAGCACGCAAGGCCGAACTCGGTACCATTGGCGAGGGCAATCACCTCTGCCTCGGTCTCGAAGCGGAAGACCGGCGCGATCGGGCCAAAGATCTCTTCACGCGCAAAGCGCATGTCGGCATGTGCCTCGCGGATCACGGTGGGCTGGAAGAACGAATGCCCGAGGGGATGGCGCGCGCCGCCGGTGACCACGGTTCCGCCTTTTGCACAGGCATCGGCGATCATTGCCTCGACCCGTTCGACGGCTTTGGTATCGATCAGCGGCCCTTGGGTGACGCCTGCGCTGAGCCCGCTGCCGACCGCCAGCTTTTCGGTTGCCGCCGCCAGCTTTGCAACAAACTGATCGTAAACGCCGGACTGAACATAGAAGCGGTTGGTGCAGACGCAGGTCTGACCGGCATTGCGGAATTTCGCAGCAATCGCACCTTCAACCGCCGCATCGATATTGGCATCGTCAAAGACGATGAATGGGGCATTGCCGCCCAGCTCCATCGAGACTTTTTTGACCGTCTCAGCCGATTGCCGCATCAGCACCTTGCCGACTTCGGTCGAGCCGGTGAACGAGATCTTGCGCACCAGCGGGTTGGAGGTCAGCTCGCCGCCGATCTCGCCTGCGCTGCCGGTCACGATGTTCAGGACGCCGGGCGGAAAGCCCGCCCGTTCCGTCAGAACACCCCAGGCCAGCGCCGAATAAGGGGTTTGCGATGCCGGTTTGACCACCACCGTGCAACCTGCGGCCAGCGCCGGCCCGATCTTGCGCGCCAACATCGAGGAGGGGAAATTCCACGGCGTAATCGCCGCGACCACGCCGACCGGCTCGCGTGTGACAAGGATGCGACGGCCGGGCCAGGGCGAGGGAATGACATCGCCGTAAACCCGGCGCGCTTCCTCGGCAAACCACAGGATATAGGCCGCGCCGATGGCGATTTCGCCCTTTGCCTCGGCCAGCGGCTTGCCCTGTTCCAGCGTCAGCAGTTCTGCCAGCGCATCCTGATGGGCGATAACCTCATCATGAAGACGACGCAGCAACCGGGCGCGATGGTCTGCCGTAGTGGCGCGCCAGGCGGGAAAGGCTGCCGATGCGGCCTCGATCGCGCGCCGGGTCTCGGCTGCACCGGCGCGCGGCACCGTTCCCAGAACCGCGCCGTCGGCCGGGTTTTCAACTGTCAATGTGCCGCCGGGCAGACCGTCGATCCATGCGCCGTTGATCAGGATCGCGTCCCGTTTAAAATCTGTCCAGCCTGTCATGCGGAAGTCCCGTTTTCGGCACCGCTGCCACCTGGGAAGCGAGCGAGGTGAAGAAGCGTTTCGGCGCGGTCCGGCGCCGTTGCGCGGCCGCCGATCCCCCGGCAGCACAAAGCGGCATAAGTGCCGGCAAAGCGAAGCGCCGCATCGGTTGCGAGCCCTTCAAGCCATGCCGCGATATAGGCGCCATGAAAATTGTCACCGGCGCCGGTGGTGTCGATGATGGCGACGCCGCGATAGGCGGGCTCGGACCAGAAGCGCAGCCCGTCAAAGGCAATGCTGCCATGTTCGGCGCGGGTGATGCAGACAAAGCCTGGCCCCATCGCATGATAGCGGCGGCAGGCCTCTTCCATCGTGATCTCATCGCCCAGTTGCTTCCGGACCGATTGCTCGTCAGGCGTATAGATATCGACAAAGGGCAGAATCTTTTCGATATCCGCCAGAGCCATATTGCCGCCGTCGAGCGAGACAGGGACCGTATGCGCCTGCGCCGCCCTTGCGACTTTTAGGGCCAGAACCGGGTTATTGCCATCAAGATGCACGATCCGGGCCTGGGCGATCCGGTCATAATCGATGCTGTCGGTCTCAAGGCGCTGTGTGCAGCCGCCATAAACCGTCATGCTGCGCTTGCCAGAGGAACGCTCGATCAGAACCGAGCTTATGGTAGAGCTGCCCGGCACCCGCTGAACGCCCGAAACGTCAATGCCATAGCGTGTAAACTCATCAATCATCAGCTGCCCGAAGGCATCCTGGCCAACGGCGGCCACCACCCCCACCCGCAGGCCCAGCCGGGCCATGGCGGTTGCGGCAGTCGAGGCCGGGCCGCCCCCCGCAAGGGTGACTGCCTCGGCTGGAATGCGTTCATCGCTGCGGGGCGGGCGTTCCACCGACATCAGAATGTCGAAAGCCGAGCTTCCGAAACAGAGACAGTCGAAAATCTTCATGGTTTCAACCATTTGGCTTGATGCAGATCTTAAGCCCCTCGCCACGATGGGCCGCGTCAAAGGCCTCTTCGATACGCTCAAGCGGGAAGCGATGGGTGACGATGTCCTTCAGCCGCAGCTGCGCCAGCACCTGCATCACCCGGTGATGGGTAAAAGGATTGCGGATTGAGCCGACAATGGTGATCTCGCGCGCGAAAATGCGGTTCGGCTCAATCGGCGCGGTCTTGCCGGGCGCAGCGACGCCGAAGAACAGAACGCGGCCGCCGTGGCAGACCAGGTCGATCGCCTGGGCCGCTGTCTCAGGGCGTCCCGCTGCCTCGATCACCACATCAGCACCCAGGCCGTCAGTGCGCGCATTGATAATCGCGGCCAGATCCTCGTTCAGGGGATCGATGACATCGGGATAGCCAAAGGCGCGGATCTGGTCGCGGCGGCTGGCATTGGGTTCAGAGATGATGATGCGGCTTGCGCCCCGCAGCTCGGCCAGACGGGCGAGGATCAGCCCCGCCGCCCCACCGCCGAGGATGACAACCAGATCACCCATCTCGATCTGAACCCGGTCGATGCCGTGCATGCAGCAGCCGGTAATCTCGCCAAGTGCCGCTTCTTCTGCGCTGATGCCCGCAGGGACCTGATAGACGGTATCCATACGCACGGTGGCATATTGTTCGAAGCCACCATTAAGGTTGATCCCCCAGGCCAGCCGGTCGAGGCAAAGATGCGGCTTGCCCTGGCGGCAGGGTTTGCAGCACCCGCAATAGACATGCGGCTCCACCGATACGAGATCGCCTGGCTTGCAATTGGTGACCGAGGCCCCGACCCGTTCGACATATCCCGCGAATTCATGGCCCAGAACAACCGGAGGCTTCGCCCAGAATTTGCCTTCCAGAATATGCTGGTCGGTTCCGCAGATCGTCGCGGAATCGATCCGGATCAGCACCTCATCCGCTTTGGGCTCCTGGATCGGCAGCTCCGTCAGCCGGAGTTGCGCGCTGCCATCAAACACCGCTGCTTTCATCATATCCCTCCGCCGGTCTCTGACCGGGCTAAAATTCAGGGGTTAATCGGGTTCAGATCCGCTTGCCGCTGTCGTCAAAGCCCAGGGCTTGGCCCGGGGTGAAGGCAAGCTTCAGCTGATCGCCAGGTGCGGGGATAAAGTCGCCCGGCATCCGTGCCACGATGGGCTTGCCGGCAACCGAGACGGTCAGAAGCGTATCGGAGCCCAGGGGTTCCACGACATCGACAGTGGCCGGAATGCCGTCCTCGCCGCCGAGCGAAATATGTTCAGGGCGAATGCCGCATTCGCCGGCGCCGGTGATGCCCTGGCCAGCAAGGCGCAGCGGCACGCTATTGCCGGTCGCGAGAATGGCGCGGTCGCCCTCGATCTGCGCCGGCAGGAAGTTCATCGCCGGCGAGCCGATGAAGCTTGCAACGAAGCGGGTTTGCGGCTCGTGGTAGAGCTGTTGCGGCGTGCCAATCTGTTCGACCTCACCGCCGCGCAGAACGACGATGCGGTCCGCCATGGTCATTGCCTCGACCTGATCATGGGTCACATAGATCATGGTGGCCTTCAAGCGCTGATGCAGCCGCTTGATTTCGGTGCGCACCTCTACCCGCAGCTTCGCATCAAGATTGGACAGCGGCTCATCAAACAGGAAGACCGCGGGCTCGCGCACGATGGCGCGGCCCATGGCAACACGTTGGCGCTGGCCGCCCGAGAGGGCGCGGGGCTTGCGCTTGAGCAAATGGGCAATCTGCAAAGTCTCAGCCGCCGCGGCGACACGGCGCGCGATCTCGCTTTTCTCGGTGCCGCGCATGCGCAGCCCGAAGGACATATTCTGCTCGATGGTCATATGCGGGTAGAGCGCATAGTCCTGAAACACCATCGCAATATTGCGGTCGCGTGCCGGCACGTCGTTGACCACACGCCCGGCGATGTCGATCTGCCCCGACTGGAAGGATTCAAGCCCTGCAATCATCCGCAAAAGCGTGGATTTTCCGCAGCCCGAGGGCCCGACAAAGACCATGAACTCGCCTTCGTTGATCTCAAACGACAGGTCACGGATGATAGGGATCGCACCGTAGGATTTCGCAACATTGCGGACGGAGACGGAATTCATGGATTTGCCCTCTTTCTGGCAGATCGTGGATGTGGCGGATCAGGTTCTGAGGGTCAGCCTTTGACGGCTCCGAAAGACAGACCCGCGACAAGCCAGCGTTGAACGATGAAGGTCAGGACCAGCGGCGGAAGCGCGATTACCGTCGCAGCGGCCATCAGGGCGCCCCAGTTCGTGGTGCCTTCACCAATGAAATTGAAGGATGCGACAATTGCCGTCTTGGTCTCAAAGCCCGAAAGCGCCAGGGCAAACAGGAAGTAGTTCCATGAGAAGACGAAGCTCATGATTGTCGCAACGACGATGCCGGGATAGATCATCGGGATCACCAGCCGGATCAGGATGCCGATCTGGCCACAGCCGTCGATCTGGCCGCTTTCCACCACTTCGCGGGGCATCCCGTCGAAATAGGGCAGCAGGATCCACAGCGCCAGCGGCATGGTGATCACGGCATGGGCAAGGATCAGGGCGGTAAAGCTTCCGGCCAGCCCGACATTTGAGAACATCAGGAACCAAGGCAGCAGAAACAGCGTGCCGGGTGCCATGCGCGCGAAAAGGCTGATGGTTGCGGGCCAGATCATCCGGTGCCAGGAAATGGCGAAAGCAGCAGGGATCGCAAGCAAAAGCCCCAGCAGGGTAGAGCCACCGGCCACAACAAAGGAATTCCAGGTGTTTTCAAGGAAATTCGTGCGTCCGAAAAGCTCGCTGTAATTTTGCAGCGTCGGCTCGAAGAACAGCTTTGGCGGATAGGCCGTGACCTCAAGCGGTGACTTGAAGCTCGACAGGGCCATCCACAGGATCGGGAAGAGAAAAATCAGCGATCCTAGCGCGAAAGCGAAACGGATCAGCAGGTTGCGTGTGATCTGCGCCATTACCAGGAGACCTTTTTGCGAAGGCTTGCGAAGAACAGAACCGTTCCGAGGACCAGTACCGCAAGCGAGATCATCAGAGCCGCCGCATAGCCGATATCCATGAAGTCGAAGCCGAGTTTATAGGCGTAGATATTCAGGGTGGTTGTCGAGTTTCCAGGGCCGCCCTGGGTGGTGATATAGATCACGTCGAAGAACCGCAGCAGATCGACACTGCGCAGCACGGCAGCGGTCAGCAGGGTCGGCCCCAACAGGGGCAGAGTGATATGCCAGAGCCTGCGCAGGCCGGTGGCCCCGTCGATCTCGGCGGCTTCATAGACGCGAGAGGGCAGTGACTGCAGGCCTCCCAGTACGATCAGGGCAACAAAGGGTGTCCATTGCCAGGTATCGATCAGGGCAACCACCAGCAACGACCATTGCGGCGAGGCGAGCCAGAGGAAGGGCGGCAGGCCAAGGCTCTGCAGCACCCAGTTTGCGGCGCCGAGGCCGGGATCAAGCACAACAATCGCCACCATGCCGACCACCACAGGCGGAACCATGAAGGGCGAGAGAATGGCGGTGCGGACCAGCCCGCGCACCACATCGAAACGATGCAACAGCAGGGCGAGGCAGGTTCCGAGCACCAGCTGCAGGCACAGTGCGGCGCCAAACAGCACGAAGGTGATGCGCAGGGCGCTGTAGAAGACCGGATCGGAAGCCAGGCGCTGGTAATTGCCGAGGCTGATGCCCTGTGCGGATCCGCCGCCCAGGCTGAGGTGAATGGCGTAGCCAAGCGGGAACAGCACCATCCCGATCGTCAGGATGACTGCCGGTATCATCATCCAGCGCAATGACAGGGCTTTCTGGCCCTGAAGAGGATTGTCAGACACGAGTATGGTCCGTTCTGGGCGAATATGGAGAGGAAGGTGGCCCGGCCAGCCCGGCCGGGCCCGTTGCTCGGGCAGAGCCAGGATTACTCCTGAAGTGCCTGCAGCTGTTCGGTGACGGCGCAAGCCGCAGTTTCGGCGTCATTCTGATCGAGCATGATTTCCTGAACCACCATGCTGAGGATATCGCGCGCCTCGGGGGTGCGGGTCAGTGAGGGGGTCTGGTACTGCGACGAGCCGGTCTCGGCGATCTCGATCACGGCCTTTGCCCATTCGCCACGCGGCCGGTTCTCGCCGATCCAGGCGGCAAAGCTTTCATCCTCAAAGACTGCGGCACGCGGCGGTGCGATGCCTTCGTTGGCGAGGATGGTCTGCATCTCGGGGCTGGTGACCCATTGCAGGAAGTACCAGCTCAGATCCTTGCGGCCGGAGAATTCCGAGATGGATACGCCCCAGTTGATCGCAATCGGCTTCGAAATGCCCGTTTCGCGGCTTTTCGGCAGCACGGTGATCCCAATATCCTCGATCCGCTCCGGGCGTTTCAGAACATTGATCATATCGCCCGAGGATTCATTGGCCATCGCGACACGGCCCTGGGCCAGCAGATCAATCACCTGGATATAGGTGTGGTTGGTGGCGCCTGGCGGTCCGAAGTCACGCAGCAGCTCGCCATAGAGCTGCAGCCCTTTGATGGTGCCGGGCAGGCAGAGTGTCGCCTTACCATCGGCATCCTGGAAGTCGCCCCCGAGGTTATAGATGAAGCCACCCAGCGAATAGCCGACGGTGCCGCGCATCCCGCGCGCCGCCCAGGGATAGATGTCGCTGTCACAGGCTTTGATCTTCGCCGCGATTTCCGGCAGATCCTCGATATATTCCGGCTTGTCGATGCCGCACTTTTCGAAAATGTCGCGGCGCCAGTAGAACAACGGACCTTCGACATTGATCGGCACGCTGGTGATCTTGCCATCAAAAGCCGATCCCGCACGCAGACCTGCGCTGATGCCCTCATAGTCATAGTCCGGGCTGGTCTTGCTGTCATCGCTGATCATCGCGGTCAGATCGGCGTACCAGCCATTCGCGGTGTAAAGCGCACCCTCACGCGAGGGCAGCGTCATGAAGACATCGATATCACTGGATTTCGCCTGCAACATGGTGTTCAGGCGCGCGCGATATTGCTCTTCGCTGAAGACCTCGGTGCGCAGTGTGATGCCGGTCTTTTCGGTGAATTTCCCGAGATGCGGCTGCAGGGCCTGGGTCCAGGCGGTGTTGTTCAGCAGGATATTGATGGTCTCGCCATCATGCGCCCGCCAGTCGAAATCATTCGCCATCGCCGGCGCGGTCGCAATCAGCGCCGCCGCCACTGTGGTAATAAAGCTTTTCATGTGCCCTCCCTGACACCGTGATGTCGCATTCAGCCTCTGACACGACCATCGCCCGGCCTCCCCTGGGCCGAATCTGCTGATGGTCACGCTTAGGTTGACGGCTCTTAGCTAGCGAGTCTGATCATATGGTGTCAAGTTTTGATCGCTTTTGGTCATTAAATTTGTGAACTGCGCGTCGGGATCCGCAACTGCACCCCGAACTGACCAAGATTCGCGGCGACTTCACCGTCAACAGCGCCATCGGTCAGGAAGTAATCTACGTCGCGCAGATGAGCCGCACGCACAATTCCGGGCATGCCGAATTTCGAGCTGTCCGCGACCAGAACCGTGCTGCGGGCATTGGCCATCATCGCCTCGACCGGCGCCACGAGATCATCATCATATTCGAGCAGCCAGCCATCCATCGTGATGCCACGGGTGCCAATTACAGCGTAATCCAGTGAAAACTGTGATATATAGCTCGCTGTATCCGCCCCGATCAGGGATCCGCTGGCTGTGCGCAACCAGCCGCCAACGAGATGAACGCGGAAGCCCTCTTTCTCGTAAAACGTCATCGCGGCGTGAAGGCTGTTCGTCACCACAGTGAGGCTGCTTCTTGTCAGCAGCGCCCGTGCCACAAATTCCATCGTCGATCCGCCTGCAAGGAAGAGCGAGGCGCCATCAGGGATGACATCTGTGATCAGACTCGCAGCCGCCGCCTTTTCGCTGACATGGCTTGCGCTTCGGATTGCATGGCTGGGAGCCGTCTCTGCAACACTCTCGGGCCTGGTTGCTCCCCCATGGTACCTGGATATTTTTCCTAACTCACTCAGTCTGTTAAGGTCTCTCCGAATGGTCTGCGTCGATGTCTGGCAGGCCTCGGCCATCTCATCGATGGAGACGAACTCGCTCCCGGCCACCATTGTGAGAATAACCGCATGCCGCTCCTGGCTTCGCATCATACACGCGACCTCTTGTAATATTTTGTCCTTTTTTGTAAGATACCATTGCTGTTAGACGATGGCAAACACCTGTTGTGCATCGCAGGGATGCCCTGGGAAAATGGAGGGGGCGGATGGAATTCGCGGGAAAGAGGGTGCTGGTGACAGGCGCCGGCAAAGGGATCGGGCGCGAGACCGCAAGACTGATGGCCGAAGGCGGTGCAACTGTGATCGCCATGAGCCGGACCGCGGCCGATCTGGATTCGCTTGCCGGGGAAATTGGCTGTGAGGTGCTTGCGGTCGACATGTCCGACGAAACCGCACTGCGCGCGGCGGTCAGATCGGCCCTGCCGATTGATCTGGTCGCGAACTGCGCCGGCACGACGGCGCTGGATTCTCTTGCGGATCTGAAGACCGGGACCTTTTCGCAACTGATGCAGGTCAATGCCATCGCCCCGATGATCGTGGTGCAGGAGGTCAGCGCTGATCTGATCGCGCGCGGACGGCCCGGGGCCATCGTCAACGTCTCCAGCATGGCGGCGCTGGTTGGGATCCCGTTGCAAAGTGCCTATTGCGCGTCGAAGGCTGCCCTCGATGCACTGACCCGCGTCATGGCGATTGAGCTCGGGCCGCATAATATCCGCGTCAATGGCATCAACCCGACGGTCACGCTGACTGCGATGGCCGCTCAGGCCTGGAGCGATCCCGTCAAACGTGCTGCGCGGCTCTCACGGATTCCGCTCGGGCGTTTTGCCGAGCCGCACGAAGTCGCTGATCTGATCGCCTATCTGCTGAGTGACCGTGCCTCAATGGTGCATGGGGTTGCGCTCCCGATTGATGGCGGTTTTCGGGCAATCTAGTTCCACCAGGATACTCTGCCCCGCGCGTTGCGCGAGGCAGAGTTTCTGCTTCAGGACAGATCGATCAGCACCTTTGATGCGCTGCTGCGATTGCCTGCCGCGTGGAACGCGTCGAGGTATTCTTCAATGCCGAAGCGGTGGGTAATAAGCTGAGCGAAGAGATCCTTATTCTCTGTCAGCATTACCAATGCATGATCGAACTCGCCATCGAATCGCCAGCACCCCAGATAATCAATTTCCCGGCTGACAATAAGCGAAAGCGGTGCCGCAACCGGCCCGGGCGCAAATATACCTACCTGCGCCAGAATACCGCCTCGTTTTGTATGCTGAATTGCGGAGGCAATTCCGGCCACAACTCCGGTTGCCTCGAATACAATATCGAATTCTTCTGCCGGCAATTCTCCTGAGGCATTCCAAACTTCGGTTGCACCAAGATTTTTTGCCATGCCAAGCGGGAACTCATTCAGATCAGTCGCAACGATTCTGCCGGCGCCCTTAATTTTAAGCGCCGCGACCAGAAGCGCCCCGATCGGCCCTGACCCCTGTACCAGCACAGCCTTATCCTGCACATTTCTCACCCGGGCAATGGCATGGAGGGCAACGGCAAGTGGTTCGGTCAATGACGCAATATCTAGTGGCAGATCCGCCGAAATCACCCGAATCTGGTCCGCTCGCAGGGTCAGAAAATGGCGAAATCCGCCGTCACAATGTGGGTTGCGGGCCGCAGAACCGAGAAACTGAACATTGGAGCAAAGCTGCCGTCGGCCGGACCTGCAGCCCTCGCAGTTGCCACAGGGGCGCGCCGGATAAACTGCGACAGGATCCCCTTCTGAAATTCCGTGAACATCGGCACCAATTTCGACAACCCGAGCCGACAATTCGTGCCCTAGCACCATTGGATTGCGAACGATAGAGGCCCCAACGCCACCATCGCGGTAGAAATGCAGGTCAGATCCGCATATCCCACCCCATGCCATTTGAACCCGAACTTCAGATGGCTGAATCTCGCCCAGCTCAGCATCGTCAAGGCGTAGATCTTTTGCGGCGTGAATGGTGACAGCCCGGTCCCGAAGCATTTCTTTCTCCCAGAAAAATGCGGAAATTGGTATGAACCCTGCGTGTTGCGACCCACTGCCAGGCGCAGAGATTGGTTCATGCGCCACGCCTATCAGAGCGAATGATATATTAAAACTGGTGATTTATTAATCTCAATGAGAAAGGCGTTTTTGCAAAAGTCTTTCATAATCCTGACGGACATTGATGACGTGACACGCCCGGCGGCATGGATGTGCCAAAGTGGTGTTGGTCATGTTGAAAATGGCGGAGCCAGAGGCTGATACGGTCGACGTCGACGAAGCCGACGAAACTGTCTGCGATCTTGTCGTAGCGGGTTGTCAGCCGGCGGCTGTTCTTCAGTTTGTTGAAGCAGGGCTCGACCATGTTGCATAGCGTTTAGATGTTAATGTCGATGACCTTGCGAAACTTGCGGCACTTGCGCATCGGTATCATTGTCAGGGGGTTGCGGCTCTCGATGTCTTCCCGAATTTTATCAGAGACGTAGCAGCTGTCGGCGACCAGAACTGCTGCCTGCGGCAGGTTGTCGGCCATCACCAGATCATAGCCGATGT
Source organism: Pseudogemmobacter sp. TB195 (assembly GCF_058313095.1). NCBI lineage: Bacteria > Pseudomonadati > Pseudomonadota > Alphaproteobacteria > Rhodobacterales > Paracoccaceae > Pseudogemmobacter > Pseudogemmobacter sp. TB195. The sequence goes on along the minus strand of NZ_JBZEGG010000025.1, from coordinate 2,330 downwards.
AATCGGAATTCTGCCCAGGCGCGCTCCCGGTCCTCATCAGGAGCCGGGCACCGTTGACGAAGGACGGTGGATCCTGGTCGTGAAACCACCTCTCGATCGGCCAGGAGTTTCTTATCAGCAGTCCCCCTTTTGCGCCCCGCCGCATGACGATGGGCGCAGATCACGGTGCTGTCGACCATCTGCAGCCTATCGGGCGCAACCCCGGCGTTATTCAGGGCGACCAGATCGTTCTACCAAATCCCTGCCAGGGTCCAGCGATGAAACTGGTGGTAAGCCGAGAACCACTTGCAGAATTCCTCCCGAAGATCCCACCATGGCGCGCCCCTTCGCACGATCCAGAAAATCCCATCCAGAACAATGCGATGATCCACCTCGGATAGCAGGTTACTTGCCAATCTCGTTCCCCGCGCAGAGGTCAGCCTGACTCATAAGTCAGTGAATACCCGAGATGTTGACGGCGGGCGTCGACCGACGCCGGCCACGCTGAGATCAAGAGGATAGATCGTAAACGAGAGAAGATCCTCAACCTCTGCCTCAAGAATGCCCTGTCGGTGAACATGATGAAGGAGCGCAGCAAGAAGCTCGGAACCCGCAAGAGGGACCTCGAACGCGTGCTGGCGGAAACGGATGCGCCCCCTCCCCTGCTGCACCCGAACATGGCGCTGACTACCGCGCGCAGGTCGAGGAACTCTACCCGCGCCGCCGCATCTGTGGCGGGGCGGCTGTAGTATTCCGTTAACACCCGCACTGCCGCCCCCTGCCCTATCCTTTTTGCACCGCGAGCCAAGGGAGGATGCGAGATGGCGAAGATTCTGATGATCACCGGCGATTTCACTGAAGACTACGAAACCATGGTCCCGTTCCAGACACTGCTGGCCTGCGGCCACAGCGTGGATGCCGTCTGCCCCGGCAAGAAGGCGGGCGAAACAGTCAAGACCGCGATCCATGATTTCGAGGGCGACCAGACCTATTCCGAAAAGCCGGGCCATAATTTCGCGCTGAACGCCAATTTCGACGCGGTGGATGCTGCCAGCTATGATGCGCTGGTCGTGCCCGGTGGCCGGGCGCCGGAATATCTGCGGCTGAACCCCGAGGTGCTGGCCAGGGTCCGCCACTTCTTCGACGCCGGGAAACCCGTCGCGGCAATCTGCCACGGTGCGCAGCTGCTGGCCGCCGCCGGGGTTCTCAAGGGCCGCACCTGCTCGGCCTATCCGGCCTGCGCCTATGAGGTCACCGCCTCGGGTGGCACTTTCGCCGATATCGCGGTGACAGAGGCCGTGACCGATGGCAATCTGGTGACAGCGCCGGCCTGGCCCGCGCATCCCGCCTGGCTCAAGCAGTTCATGGCGATCCTCTGACAGCAACGGGAAGGGAGGCCCCGCGATGTGCGAACTCTTCATCAAGGCCGATGCCGAACAATGGCAAAGTCGCACTCATTCGCTGCGCATCGACGGGGTCGCCACCTCGATCCGGATCGAGAACCATTTTTGGGACACCCTGACCGAGATCGGTGCGCGCGACGGGATGACCGTCGCGCAACTGATCACCCGGCTCTGGCACGAGGCGATGGACGCCGATCATGACCTCGGCAATTTCACCTCGTTCCTGCGGGTTTGCTGCAACCGCTATCATGCGCTGATCGCGGCGGGCGACATTTCCGCCAATCTGTCTGTTCCCATAGCCACCCATCCCGCACCTGAGATCCTGGCCCGCGAAACCGCCCGCAGGAACCTGCGGGTGAACTGAGGGCGCGATCTCGCGACTTGCAAAAGCCACATTGTGTCGATAATATTGGAATATATCGACATTATTCCCATACCTGTCGATAGCATCGACACATCAACTTCACATGTCGACCAAAGCTCAGGTGATCGACATGACCTTCCGCCCAGACCGCCCTTTCAACGACCTCCCGGCGCTTCCGCCGAAGCAGGACATCGAAACCAAGGCAGTTCTGAAGGCCTGTATCGAGGCGCGCGCGGCATTGGCGGAACTCCGGGTGTCCGGCCAGATCATCCCCAATCAGGCCGTGCTCATCAACTCGATCCCGCTGCTTGAAGCCCAAGCGAGTTCGGAGATCGAGAATATCGTCACGACGACCGACCGCCTCTTCCGCTTTGCCAATGACGTCGGCGGCCAGGCCGACCCTGCGACCAGGGAGGCGCTGCGCTACCGCACGGCCCTGCACCCGGGGTACGGCATGCTGGAGCAGCGCCCGCTCTCGACGGCCATCGCGGGCGAGGGAGACCTCGACCGCATCCCGGACTACAAGATCACAAAGGTTGACGACCTGCTCCCATGGCGCCGGAACGGATAGCGGTCAGGCCGGA